>JAJCYL010000215.1 GCA_029262955.1 Cytophagales bacterium
AGCTGAATAATAGCTTCAGTCATATTTGCCCCAAAATGTTCGCCTGATCCGGAAGTGGAAATAACATCCGGATGGTTAAGCATTTCGTTTCTTAACGTTGTGAACGCCTGAAAATCACTCACTGGCGTTACCAGGGTTGACTGTTGATCATATCCCCAATCTCTATTTTTTTGATATTGCGTATTTCGGTAGATCATTGTTGCCGTAACCACCGTGATACAGGCGAGGATAAACTGAACAGTCAGGAATATTTTCGTGAGTTTATTTTTACGGCCAAACAGAACAGCACCTCTAAAAATGGTGACTGCCGGGAACTTTGAGATATAGACAGCCGGATAAGCTCCAGATGCAATAGCAGTTACTAGTAATAAACTTCCTAGAAAAATGTAGAGCTGGTACGACAACATGTCAAAGCTTATGTCAACTGTGAAAAGCGTATTAAACCCCGGAATGAGCAAGAAGATTGCGATAATGAAACCCATAATGAGTGCAATGGAGGAAAGCAATATGTTTTCCATAATGAATTGACCTATCAGCAATTGCTTACTGGCACCAATTACTTTGCGCACACCTATTTCCTTCAATCTCCTGGTAGAAGATGAAATAGCGATGTTCAAATAATTTAGACAGGCCAGGGTTATCATAAACAATCCGATGATGACCAAAACAACTCTTGCCTCCTGATCGGCTTCATCTGAAATATCATTTCTGATGTAATTGGATCTCTCATGAAGGGTGCTTAAAGGCTCATAGTTGAAGCGTTCAACCGGATAATCAGGCTGCGCTTCATTTACGTATTTTAAGTAGGAACTCTGATTGCTACGGATGGCATCAATATGGGTGGGAGATTCAAGTTCAATAAACGTTGCTGCAAGATTTGAAGCCCAATCGGTAGGAGTGAAGTCAGGTTCCGCCGTATTGAGAATATCAATATTGAGTAAACAATTGAAACGGATACTGCTTTCCTTTGGGAATTTTTCGGCAACCCCTGCCACGGTAAAGTTTATTTTTTGGCCACTGGCAAACCTCAAATTAATTGTCTGCCCCATAGGATCGAGGTTTTCACCAAAATATTTAATGGCCATATTTTCACTAATGACCACATTGTTTCTGTCCTTAAGTGCATCTAAATTCCCTGACCGCAGCGGAAAGCTAAACATCTCAAGAAAATCAGCATCTACCAGGCGAAGCCATTCATGATAGACATTATCGCCATTTCTGACGATCACATTACGATCAGCAATCCTCGTCATCCGCTTAACTTGTGGGAAATCCTGAGCTAAATGTCGTCCTATTGGAGTTGGAGATTGGCCAAATGCGTTTGCTTCGCCATCCCGATTGACCACGGGGGAGACCATAAATAGTCGATCCTTTTTTTCATGTTGTTGGTCTACACTTAAATCAAAGGACAGGAAGGCATATACGACAATACAACAGCCAATAGCCATAGCCAGACCAAAGACATTAATGAAAGAGGATAGGGGATTTTTAAGAAGGTTCCTAACCGAGGTCTTCAGGTAATTTTTGAGCATATAAAACAATTGTTTAGCTAAGGATGCTAAAATGGATTAAAAGGTTGCTGTTTGGCTGAATTTTTTTTGTTTAAAGCTTAAGGGAATCCATTTCAAAGCGAGTAGCCATCGTGATTTCAGAGCTTGAATGTGCGGTTTTATGAGTTGTGGCAGCACTATGGAGATCCCCGCCTACGCGGGGATGACGTGGTATATTATGGTTATCATATTCATTCCTGAGTCTCGGTTTAGGGTTTAAATTACTACGCTCTCAGTGACGAATTTCTAATTATTCGAATATCGTCATTCAGAGGGAGGTCCAAAAGACCTACTGAAGAATCTGATCAATTCTTACCTCAACTTGTCATTAAAAAAGGCAATGGTTCGGTCCCAGGATAGGGTGGCAGCAGCTTCTTCGTATCTGGCTGTAGTATTGTTGTGGAACCCATGATTCACATCGGGGTAAATGTAGGCGCTATGTTCCTTTTTGTTTGCTTTCAGCGCTATTTCATAATCAGGCCAACCGGCATTGACTCTTTTATCTAAACCTGCATATTGAAGTAGGAGAGGTGCATTAATTTGAGGTACCTCCTCCGCCGAGGGTTGACTGCCATAATAAGGCACGGCAGCAGATAGCGTAGGTATCTTAACCGCCATCATATTAGAGATCCAGCCGCCAAAGCAAAACCCGACGACACCGACCTTGCCACTGCAATCCTTATGAGTTTTGAGGTATTCGTATGCGGCAATGAAATCTTCAAGCATTTCATTACGATCTCGTTGCCTTTGCAAAGTTCTGCCCTCATCGTCATTACCAGGATAGCCTCCAAGAGGTGTCAGCGCATCCGGAGCGATAGATATGAAACCCTCTACCGCAGCTCTGCGTCCCACATCTTCAATATAAGGATTAAGGCCCCTGTTTTCGTGAACAACGACAATTCCGGGTAATTTCTTTTTTTCCTTTTTTGGTTTAGAAAGTAACGCCTTAATGTCACCACCACCTTTTGGAGATTGATAGGTAATAAATTCTGTATTGAGCCGTGAATCATCTTGCTTTATCAGGGTGTTGTCCTGATAATTGGGCATAATAAAGCTCAAGAGTGAAGACACGGTTATTCCACCAACAGCATACAAGGAGAGTTTTTCAATGAATTTTCTGCGATCTATTTTGTTGTGGGCATACTCATCATACAAATCGAATACCCTTTGGTCGATATCTTCTTTCTTTAGCTTTTTCATTCTATTAAATTAACACGAGTTCGATATAAATCATAACAAAAAAAATCTATCAAATGTCATTGAGGGAGAATAATAGCCTCAATCTCAGATTGTCTTAGGGAGATTCAAGATAAATAATAGCCTTTGGAAATAATAAGGCCATTATTTTCGAGAATGACGATAGCTAAAGAATAACAATATGATAGAAATTGAATCAGAAAGGCTTCATTTCCGAATGTGGAAAGAGTCTGATTTTGAAACCTACGCAGCGTACTATACTAATCCCGAGTTAGCGAGGTTTGTTGGTGGCACTATGACTCGGGAAGAAGCTTGGAGGAAAATGGCATCCGCTATTGGCCATTGGCATTTGAAAGGTTTTGGCCATTGGGCAATTGATGAAAAGGAGACTGGTGACTTTGTCGGTTGCGTTGGCCTTTGGAAATCTGACGGTTGGCCGGAAATGGAACTCGGCTATTGGATCATGAAGAATAAACAGGGAATGGGCTATGCGACGGAAGCGGCAAAAAGGTGCAGGGAATATGCCTTTCAAGTTTTGAAAACTCCTTCACTAGTCAGCTATATCGATCCCGGGAATGAAGCCTCGAAGAAGGTGGCAGAACGAGTAGGAGCAACCTATGAGAAGACAATGGAATTGTTAGACTTTGGAGCCCATTGTGTTTATCGGCATTCGGAATAGCATTTAAAATTTAGAGTTTGACTATTCCAAAAACCGTGTGATTCCGTAGATAATGCCAGCGAGCATTATAACCCCAATGCCAATAAAAAAGTAAGCCCCTTTAGTGATATCAGCAATGGTTTTTTTGATTTCAGCCCGATCATTGACATTGGGAAAAGGAGTATCCGGAACCTCTACACCCAAAAACTTGCAAAGAGGCTCCCAGCCTTCTTTGACGGTAAATATCATTAGCTGATCAGCCGGTACTACAGCTCTCACCTCTTCGATATGGTCGTTGTATCTTTTGATAGCGGCTTCTCTATCTTCCATGGTTCCCTTGTGTGACCGCTGCCAAATTAGTTTGGAGGACATATTTCGCATTTTCTTGGCAAATGGTGTGAATAGGGAGAGGAATTTGAATTGCCAACTGCTTTCTGTAAAGTAAATGGTGTCTATGGTGCTTTCATACCAGGCTTCAGGGCCACCAGGGTGGAGGGTCAGTAGCACTTTCGCTTTTGGGTTTGCTTCGAATAGCTCCTTCCATACACAGCATCCGGGATTATCGACAGTGGCTGTATATTTTTCAAATACCTCGTCCCAATTGTGTGGCTGACCTGAAGATGAATTGGCCACATTGTTCCAGAAATCAAGATGTGTTTTATTCTCTTTGTTTTCGATTACTTCAAACATATGGTAGCAAGGAAAGCCAATTTCGTTTAAAGCCTTTTGGGTTGAGGCGGTGCCTGTGCGACCAAAGCCGGCACCAATTATTTTTAAGCTCATTATCTAGTGGTTAGGTTAGGGAGAAGTATGTTAAAGACTACTTTGACGACCCACAAGCTAATAATTTTTAGGTAACAGGGCCTTAGTAGTTATAACTCATTAGGCATAAATTATATTTAAAACTTATTTATAAGTTATTTAACTTATAAATAAGTTGGTAAACTTAAAATTAAGTTATACACTTGTACTGCTGATTAATAAAACTCAATAAGATGACGACATTGACCAAGGTAGAAGAGAGGATAATGAAGATTCTCTGGGGTATTAAAGAAGGTTTTATCAAGGATATAATCGAACAATACCCCGACCCAAAACCTCCCTATAATTCTGTATCTACCATTGTACGGGTATTGGTACAAAAAAAGATCATAGGCTTTAAGGCATATGGCAAAACGCATCAATACTACCCATTGATTACTAAAGAGGAGTATAGCCAGGGACAATTATCTCGATTGGTTTCAGATTACTATAACAATTCTCTTTCGCAGGTGGTAAACTTCTTTGCGGAGAGCAAGAAATTAAAAAAAGAAGAGGTTGAAGAAGTAATGAAAATGCTTGAGGAACTAAAGTCTGACAGAAATGACTAAACTGATCTTATACCTTTTGGAATCCAGCGCTATGCTGGCATTTTTCTATTTAATCTACATTTTAATTTTAAGCAGGGAGACTTTCTTTAGCCTTAACCGATTTTTCCTTCTGGGTATATTAGTTTTTTCAATGTTGTTTCCATTTATCAGCTTGGACTTTAATGTTCAGGGTTCAACAGGTGTTCAACTCCCTGTTAAGGAGATAAGCGAATTCAGGCGGTCATACTATGAATCAATGACAATTTGGGAGTTCGAAACCCTTGAGCGTTCAAGGCAGACCAAAACCACTATTCCAGATGTAACTACAAATTCTGAGTCTATTTGGTTAATAATAATGTTAATAGGGGTTTTTGCCATCTACATTATCGGGATAATAGTGAGTTTGTATAGAACATTTCGTAGCCTAAAGTGGATAAGAA
>JAJCYL010000216.1 GCA_029262955.1 Cytophagales bacterium
GATCTTTCACTCCATTGAATTGACAAAGGCCAGCGTTCATGACGCTACCTTCTTAAGGGATATCAATACTCAACTCTCTGATTGTGTGTTGATTGGAGATAAAGGTTACTTATCTTCATCATTGCAATTAGATCTGTTTCATTCTGCCAATATCCGTTTGGAGACACCGATGAGAAGTAATCAAAGAAACTACAAAAAGCAACCATGGGTGTTTAGAAAAACAAGAAAAAGGGTCGAGACACTTTTCTCTCAACTTTGTGATCAATTTATGATTCGAAGAAATTATGCCAAAACTTTTCATGGTTTTAAAACTAGAATATTGGCTAAAATTACTGCCTTAACAATCGTTCAATTCATCAACAAATTTGATTTCAACAGATCAATAAATAATTTAAAAGTTGCTATTACTTAATTAGCACAACGGGTTAACAATAATAAGTCAAGGTCGAAAGCTGAAAGAGGCTGCCAGAAATGGCAGTCTTTTTTTGTCTTGCAATTTATTTGAAGTTAATCACTGGAAAAATTTCACCTGCTTTGAATTCTGATCTGTCATCGGGCAGCTCTAAAAAAGCATCTGTGAATAATAAATTGGCCAGATCACCAGATCCATGACCTTCAATGGGTTTGGCCAGTAGCTGTGCTGTTGAGGGGTCAGAGCTGGTCTCGATTTGTAAGAAGTACGTCAGTTCAGGTTTGAAGTAGAAATCCTCTGAGAGCCGGGCCGAAATTGCTTTTTGTGATGGCAGGCCGAGGCTTTTTCTCATCCAGGGTTTAAAGTACTTTTGATAGCAGAGGAAGGTAGAGACAGGGTTTCCAGGAAACGCGAATACTACTTTATTAGACTCCGGTTTAGAACCAAACCAGAATGGTTTTCCGGGACGCTGTTTAATGCGATGAAGTAGTTTTTTAAATCCTAATTCCTCCAATGCATCGGGTACATAGTCAGCTTTTCCTTTCGATACCCCACCACTTAGTATCAACACATCAAATGTTTCGGAAATAACTCCTATTTCATTGACTGTCGCCTCCTTGTTGTCGGCTATATGAAAAAGCTCAGCCTGGCAGCAATAGGTATTTAATGCTGATTGAATGGTGTATACGTTAGATTTTCTTATTTGATGAGGTGCTGGCTGCTGATCGACGTTGACCAATTCGTCACCGGTAGAGATGATGGCAATTTTTGGGAGGGCAGTTACTCGGACCTCTGATTTACCCACCGTAGCCATGACTCCAATTTCGGATGCCGTAATCAATGTGCCCGGTTTAATCAATAGATCAGAAGCCTTTCTGTCAGTCCCTTGACGATGAACGTTTTGCAGTGGATTTACCTCTTCAATTTGTATGGTCGCTATATCATTGTCAATCCGGACATCTTCATAACGAATGACTGTGTCGGTTCCGGTGGGAATTGTTGCGCCGGTCATGACCTCAAGACAGTTATTTAACGATTTGAGAGAGACAGTAGGAGAACCGGCCATGTGTCGACCTTCAACGGTAAATGCTCTTTGCCCTTTTTTAAAAAATTCGTGACCTATGGCAATGCCGTCCATGGTAACCCTATCGAATGGAGGGAAGTCGCGATCAGCTGCAATTTCTTCTTGCAATACCCGTCCAAGGGATGCTTCCAATGGAATAATTTCAGCAGACAGTGGGATCGTGTTATTGAGGATAGTGTTTAATGCTTCCCGGACGCTAATCATGAATTATCCTTAAATTTGTATTTAACAAAGAATTCACCTCATTGCCAATAGCAATTGGTGCCAATGCACAAAGAAGCAAAGAGTTGAACAAACAACAAATGACTTTAGAGAAAACACTTACCCACATCAACAAAGACGGCAATCCGAATATGGTGAATGTCTCAGAAAAGAGAATATCAAACCGCACTGCGAAAGCAATGGCTGTCGTTTCTCTTGGTGCTGAAATCATGTCACACCTTGATAAAGGTGAAATAAATACCAAAAAAGGGCCTGTGTTACAAACAGCTATAATAGCTGGAACGATGGCGGCGAAGAGGACTGGTGAACTAATTCCATTATGTCATCCCCTGGGACTAGAAAGCTGCGATTTCGAGATCAGGTTTTCGGGTAATGATGTAATAATTTACTGTACCGCAGGAATAAATGCTAAAACCGGAATTGAAATGGAAGCGTTAACCGGGGCAAGTTTAGCAGCCTTAACTGTTTATGACATGTGTAAGGCCATGTCGCATGATATCGTCATAAAGGAGATCAAATTAATGGAGAAAAAGGGTGGAAAGAATGACTTCAAAAGAGATGAGTAAAAAACATCAAAAACATGCTTTTTTAGTAAAGCCTGAATTGGGGTCGTATCATCGCAATGAGTGGGCTATTTTGGGTACTTCCTGTGAGCAAATTAAGAAATTGGTTCATGCTGTGACTGAAATATTATCGAGTGAAATGAAAATCGCCTATGTCGATGCTGATCACAAATCGGCTGACAAAGAGGCTGAAGCAGGGCGAGACACTCAATCAAATTTGGGGCATGGGGGCAGGCTTGAATATACCGACAAGATCACCTACGGTCGTTTTGATGTAGATGAGAAACTCAATAACTTTCAACTAAAACCACACTTCAACTCACAGGATGTAGTCATTGTAAATGGCAATCACTTTCAGGCCAAAAAACAAATAGTTGTAATCGATCCCAAAAAGAATCTCGAAAAGCGCATTGACCAATTAACCGACGTTGACTTAGTTCTTACCACTGAAGATCATCAGGAATTTCCCGAGGTTTTGGTGAAGCATATCCCAACGATAAAAGAAGTACCAATTCTCTCAATTAGCGATCACCGGGCCATTGCATCATTTCTAAGAGAGAGATGGCAAGACAGCACTCCAACATTGAAGGGATTGGTATTGGCAGGAGGGAAGAGCACGAGAATGGGTCAGGATAAAGGGAAGCTCAATTATAATGGTAAGGATCAGCGCATATATATGTGGGAAAAATTGGGGGAAATTTGTGAGGAAGCATTTATTTCCATCAGACCTGATCAGCAAACTGAGTTGTCAGATTACCCCACCATATCAGATACATTTACTGATCTTGGGCCTTTTGGAGCAATATTAAGTGCATTTAGAAGTGACCCCAATGCAGCCTGGGTGGTGGTGGCTTGTGACCAGCCCCTGTTAGATTTGGAAACGTTATCCCATTTGAAATCAAACAGAAATGTTTCTAAAATGGCTACTACTTTCCATAATCCTGAGACTAATTTTCCGGAGCCACTGATTACCATTTGGGAGCCAAGAGCTTATCCGGTTTTACTCAAATTTTTAAGCTTAGGCTATTCATGTCCAAGAAAGGCACTGATTAATTCTGATTGTGAGGTATTAACCGTTCCAAATCAATTGGCTTTAAAGAACGCCAATACCCCAAAAGAGTTCGAAGAACTTTTAAACCAAAGTAAAATTCTCAGCAGTTCAAAATGAAGGAGCTGAGCTGGTCGGCAGCCCACTATCTGATGCTGTTAATGGGGATTTAAGCACCGTCAAAAAACAGAAAGATTTTGAGTTTTGCAGGTGATTTGTGTAAAATGAGCATAAAAAATCCCAATTATGCCACAACAAAACATCCCAATTCATCGTTTTTGATAGTTTTTAGACTAATATGATGGAATTTTTGCGCTGGAAACAATGCATTTAGAGGATATAGCACTAATTTCGTATTTCACAATTAATTAATAACAATGAGTAACGGAACAGTAAAATTCTTCAATAATTCAAAGGGGTATGGTTTTATTACACCTGATGAAGGAGGAAAAGACGTATTTGTACACCAAAATGGATTAACAGAAGATATCGCCGAAGGAGATAAAGTTAGCTATGATGTTGAGGAAGGTCAAAAAGGATTGAACGCAGTGAATGTCAAGATAGCATAGATTACTTTTGACTTTCTATCACCTCACAAGCCTGTCTATTTTGATGGGCTTTTTTTATGCCAGTACTACTACCCAACTCCATCTAGCTCGTCATACCGGTTTAGTTTTTTGAAAGCCTTTATTTATCCGGTAGCTCACCGGTTATCAAATGATAAGCTGTTGGCACTTAGGAATAGTTGAAATTTAAAGTGCTCCTGCTAATTTTAACGCTAAGAAATGCTCTCCTTTCTTGATAAATCTCATTCTGTAGCGAAGCCCGGATTTAATCGGTGGTTGGTTCCTCCCGCAGCCCTGGCCATTCATTTGTGTATCGGACAGATTTATGCCTATAGTGTTTTCAACCGGCCAATGACCCAAATTATCGGTGTGAGCGAGTCCTCCGAGCTGGATTGGAAGCTGACTACCTTAGGCTGGATCTTTTCTATAGCCTTGTTCACACTCGGAGCATCGGCTGCGATATTTGGTAAATGGCTGGAAAGGGTAGGGCCGCGGATGGCCATGTTTGCTGCGGCACTCACTTTCTCAGGTGGATTTTTTGTGGCCTCTCTCGGAGTTTATTTTCACCAGATATGGTTGGTCTATCTGGGTCATGGTGTGATTGGCGGAATTGGTCTGGGTTTAGGATACATCTCACCAGTATCTACATTGATTAAGTGGTTTCCGGATCGCCCGGGTATGGCCACAGGCATGGCCATCATGGGATTTGGCGGAGGAGCGATGATTGCTTCACCTCTATCGGTGACTTTAATGGATACCTTTAAATCAGCAAGCTCTGTTGGAGTGGGAGAAACCTTTTTTATCATGGGAGTGATCTATTTACTCTTTATGATGTTTGGGGTATTTATGGTGCGCATTCCACAAGCCAACTGGCAACCAGGCAATTGGACACCGGCTGCCAATCAACGGAGACATTTGAGTTATGTCGATGCTGATACCGCAGTGAAGCAAGTGCAGTTCTATTTGCTTTTTGCCGTCCTTATGTTGAATGTAACTGCCGGTATCGGCGTGTTGGGCCAGGCTTCTGTTATGATACAGGAAATGTTTTCTGCCAGGTCGGTAGGAGAGGACTTAGCGGTAACAGCCGCTGCCGCAGGGGGGTTCGTTGGACTGCTTAGCCTGTTTAACATGGGCGGAAGGTTTATTTGGTCCTCACTCTCTGACAGGATAGGAAGGAAGAACACTTATAATGTCTTTTTTCTTTTAGGGGCTTTACTCTATGTGGCTATTCCTTCAATAGGAAATATGGGAAGTATTGTGCTATTCGTTTTTTGTTTTGGTGTTATCATCAGCATGTATGGGGGTGGTTTTGCTACTATACCGGCCTATCTCAGAGATATGTTTGGTACAGTGCAGGTTGGGGCCATTCATGGCCGACTGCTACTGGCCTGGTCTGCCGCCGCGATACTTGGACCTGTGCTCATCAATTATCTCAGGGCCTACCAGATTGAATCTTTACAATTACCGGTAGCGGAGGTTTATTCCATTACTATGTACATCATGGCGGGTCTTTTAATTGTGGGTTTGATTGCCAACAATCTGGTCAAGCCTGTAAGTGAAACACACTTTCAAGACCTTGAAGAGCAATTGCCTGATATTGAAACCTCAACTAATGAGTCCCATAACGTAGTCCTTGAATCAAAAATTGATGCCAAGTTGGTGATTGCCTGGTTATTTGTTGGTATTCCATTGATTTGGGGAGTAACTCAAACCTTGATAAAGTCTTTGGCCCTCTTTTGACCCACGATTGATGGTCGTATTATTATCCGTTTATATCCGAATATATGCGTTTATTCACACGCCTTTAGTGAGTCAATGTCTATATTGTTAATTGGATTGAGTGAGAAGGAAATTGAGGGTTAGATGGGTTATTCGATGATTTTGTCTCAAAACCTGACTCACAATTTGAGAAAGTTGCTGAACTGAATCAGGGAAGGCAGTAGCCATTTCTTCATAGAATGCGTTGCATGAGAAAATAGTATATTGAAAGGTATATAATTGCAACTGGTTGCACTTGCACTATTTGGCGGTAATTACTTGTTGTTTTAAGTGTTCTGAAAGAGCACTTGAAACTTCTTAATAAATCGAGTGTCTGTGACACGGCCACTTATTCCCGCCAAAAAAAGAGAGTTACTAAATCTATGGTATGATTGCCAATCCCACACCTAACCCCCAAAGTCTGCCTGCCGAGGTAGGGGGCAATCCAACCTACCTACAAAAGCGTTGGTTCCCTTTAGGGATGCCGATATCATCGGCAGGGTGAGTGCTGGTTCTTTCCTTCCGCTCAGTTATTCAATTTAGTGAGGTACTGGAATGACGAAGCGCAAGTTAAAAACTTGCGCTACCTCCTGTTAACGCCTAGTGGTGCTGGGATGGGAGAGATATAATCCATCAATTCCTGAATAGTCTCTGGCTGCTGGAGTATCGGAATCAGTGAATTCATAGGAGGACATAATTCAAGTATAATGGATGTAGCAAAGCCGTGTCTAAGACACTCGATTTATTAAATCTTTCAAGTCATCCTCCGGATAGAAATCTATATGCTATCTTTCAATAGGATAGAAAACGCTAACATAGACTGACTAATTATGTTACTTAAAAGATGGAGTAGTAGATTCTCTTTTGTCTTAACGACCTCTGCTTTTGCAATTGGGTTAGGTAATGTATGGCGATTCCCCTACATCGTTGCTGAATATGGAGGTGGAGCATTTTTACTGGTTTACCTTTTGCTTGTCCTATTAATCGGTATACCACTACTGACCATGGAGATTACTTTAGGGCGTTTGTCGAGGTCAACACCATTGGTGGGTTTTGGTAAATTGAGTGGCCAGCCTATTTGGAATGGTCTGGGGTGGTTGGTAGTCGTGACTAACATGATCATCATGAGTTACTACGTGATGATTCTTGCATGGGTGCTTATTTATTTCTGGGAGAGCTTGTCAGGAAGTTTGTCTATAGTTTCAGATGGCGATTTTCCAGATCATTTCAAAGGCATTTCATCTGATCTACGGATTGTTTTATCGGTAATAATAATCATCATGTTGTCAGTCGGTTTAATCATTAATCAGGGGTTAAAGAAGGGTTTGGAACGGTATACCAAGGTGATGATGATTGGGTTAATCGTAATGATGGTGGGACTAACAATTTGGGCAGCCACATTAGATGGAGCAATAAGCGGCTACCTCTGGTATCTTGAGCCTGATTTTGCAAAAATCAACATGGAGGTGATTACAGCAGCTCTTGGCCAGGTATTCTTTTCAATAGGGGTTGGAATGGCCATTGCATTCACATTTGGCTCCTATACCGTAGATAATGAAAACTTAATTCAAAGTACCTGCTGGATTGTGCTGTTGGACACATTCTTTGCAATTCTGGCTGGACTTATGATTTTTCCAATCTTATTCAGTTTTGACCTTTCCCCTGATTCCGGACCGAATTTGATCTTTGTGACATTAGCTTCAGCTTTTGCTCAGCTCGACTATAGTATTTTAGGTGCGGCATTTTTCCTTCTTCTTTTCTTTGGAGGATTCACTTCTTTGGTGGCCTCTGTTCAAGGCTTGAAGGACAGCTTTGAGGAGAAATATTCCATATCTGAATTTCAATCATTATGCCTGGTTTTGGTGATTATATCAGTCGGATCAGTGCCTGTGGTTTACTCCTTTGACGACCAGCCTTGGATTATTGCCGGAATGACCCTATTTGGCCTATTGGACTATGTAACCAATTCCTTTTTATTGCCGCTAGGCGGATTATTGATCGCCCTGTTTGCTGCTTATGTTGTGGGATTTGACGTGCTGAAGGATAACCTGCTGTCGGGCATGAAAACAAGAAAAATAAGTGATGGCTGGAAGATTGTGGTGAGTTTAATTATTCCACTTGTCTTGTTGTATATCTTGTTAGGTGGATTTGTTAATTAAATTACATGATTATTCAGCGATAGATAATCGCTTGTAAATTCGAAGTAGATTATGAAGAAAAACCTTTACATCATTTTCATTTTGCTATTGATAGGATGCGATTCATCCGACAATGGCTGGATTGAGTTGTTCAACGGCGAAGACCTCGAAGGCTGGCACACATACGGTAAGGGTAAAGTTTATAATGGTTGGACTGTGGAGAACGGGATCCTGGAGTTTAACCCCGGCGCAGGCACTGAACTAGGAGGGAACAACCTGGTAAGTGACAGCATCTTTACCAATTTTGAACTCTCCCTTGAATGGATGATCTCGGATAAAGGTAATGCAGGAATGTTCTGGGCGGTAGTGGAAGATTCACAATTCGAGCATGCATATCTTACCGGTCCTGAAATCCAGATCCTTGATGACCGCTGGACGGAATATATTGAAGATCGTGGTGAGAATAAGCGGGCAGGATCTCTTTATAGTCTAATGGCTCCGTCAGAAGTGGTGAGCCGACCTGCGAATATATGGAATCATTACCTGCTGCGTGTAGACCACAAGGCAAACGCTGGACTCCTGGTTTTTAACGATAAGGAAGTGATTCGCTTCCCCGTACATGGTCCGGACTGGGAGGCCATGGTGGCTAAATCCGGATTTGCTGAATGGCCCGCATTTGGTCGTTCAAAAAGCGGTCGCATCGGCTTACAGGATTGGGGGAATAAGGTTTCTTTCCGGAATATTAAGATACGGATGCTACCCGATTAGGTCTCCCTAAATAATAGATGTTGATATAGAGTTCCATCGAGCTGTGATATTATTTTCGAAAATCGTAACTGAATCGGGGCATACAATTTATCTTGAGCATTTACGCAAAAAGAATGTTGGAATGAAAGTTTTGAAACATATTCTACTGCTGATGATAGTAATGCCACTTTTATCGTGTGAACAAAACAAGGTTGATAATAAAAATACCACAGCGGATAAAA
>JAJCYL010000217.1 GCA_029262955.1 Cytophagales bacterium
CAAGAATGAGCCGAAATACACGTCTTCATTACTATAGGTCTTAGAGATGAAATCTTCAATTTTGTATCGAAGTTGCATTAACTGAGAAAATATCTCATCATTTTCAGAATACTCACTTAACCGTGCTTTTCGAAATTCCAAAAGCTCCTTGTCAGCTTGTTTCTTTTCTTCCTTCGTTAACCCGTGTCTGGGTATGTCAAGATTTTTCATATCCCTATGTTTAAGTATCTATCAATTAGATTTTTAGAGTTTTTTAAATCGGTGGCTAAATGCCTTCCTGCTTGAATAAATCCATATTCATGCACATAGTGATTAATTAGTTCTGTTTTAGGAACAAGTGAAACAAAACCATTGAAACCTTTTTTGAACGCCTCTCTACACGCAAAAGCAATCAAACAGCCAGCAATACCATCATATTTTTTCGTTTTTCCTATGTTCTCTTTCGTAGATTCCAATAGTTTAATTTCAATTCTCAATTCTTCAGGAATAATGGCCATAGAGATTAATCCTAATGCAGTTTCATCTTTTAACTTTAACACATAAACTTCAATAGTTAGCTCAAGTTTCCAATCAAAATGAAAATGATTATTCCTAAGAATACTCAATAGACTTGATCTATTTACTTTTTGTATTGTACATTCAACTACTTCATTTGTGGAAGTATCTATTATAAATACATTAACGTCCTGCAAGAAGAATTAGTTTACATATTTCGTAAATACTATTTACTAAAATAATAAATTATTAACGTGATACAATTAAGATAACCTGATAAACGTTGCTTTCATCAGAATAAACATAATAACATTATATAACATGCTTTGTGGGCTGCTTTTAGTAGTAGTTATATAATGTCCTGTGTTATCCGCCTTCGCTCTGCTCCGTCGGACAAGTGTTCAATCCAGCTTCGGGTTCCTGGCCTAGCTCACCGAAGCTCTGCGAAGGGTGATGAGCCTTTATTTTTTCCTTTAGAGATCTCCTTCGCTGAAGCTTCGGCGACTTAGAGATCTCCTTCGCTGAAGCTTCGGTGACTTAGAGATCTCCTTCGCTGAAGCTTCGGTGACAAAGAGATCTCCTTCGCTGAAGCTTTGGTGACTTAGAGAGGGGAGATCGCCTCCGCAGTGCTTCGGGCGGTTAAAAAAAGAGTTTTTTCATGCTTCAATTCTTGGTACTCATAGAACACTCGCCTTGCCCAGCCACGGCTGGCAGGCGAGGCAGGCGCTTTTGCCATTTTGGTCCCGAAACTTCGGGAGTGGGAAGGAAGAGGCCTGCCCGCCGGAACGAAGTGAAGGAGGGGAATGGCAAATGGGTGTGGAGAGTGTATTATGTCTCCAATCCATTAATTTTGTATCTTTACAGTATTATGAAGGAAACAATCAAGGAGGCGCAAAGAGCTGAAAAGGCAATGAACCAGGCTTTGAAAACTAAGAAATCATTAAAGCAAAAGAAAGGGCCTACTACACCTCCAGTGAGCGTTGTTGCAGAAAAAATATGATTCGGATTTGCCACCCAAGTTTATAGTTATTGCTGGTCCTAACGGAGCTGGAAAATCAATTACGAGTAAAAGTATCCTTAAACCTTTTGACATAGAAGCATTTGACTGGTTAACCAGCAAGCTGGCCGTATTTCCCGGGTCGACTGATCGTCACTTCCTGTGGGTTTGTTATATAATGTCCTAGTGTTATGTTCAATATAGCTTCGGGTTCCTGGAGCCTTAATTATTTTTCTTTAAAGGGGAGAAAGAGTTTTTTCTTACTTCAATTCTTGGTTCACATAGAACACGCTTTTGCCATTTTTGGAAAAGGGGAGGGAAGTGTGAATGGCAAATGGGTGTGGGTATTAAACCAAACCCAAATTTTATAAGGTTACCTATTGACTCAAAACATATTAAGAATTGAAATATGATATTAATTAAATAGTTTTTATATTGTTTACGTTATTTGTCAAGGTTAAATTAAGATTCGACGAATCTCAAATAATAGTGCCCAGCTACTCTTACTCTTATCGACTTTTCATTCAGGCCCAATAGGGCTGAATAAGGATTTCTTTACATAGCTAAGGATACCCGATGCTATTCAAAACGCTTTTTCTATGAGATTTTACGCTTGTAAAATGACCTGGAATTTTAGGTCAATCTATATAATTCCGCTATTATTAATTTTATTTTTTGGCTTTTTTAAACTTCAGGCCAAATCTACCGACAAAATAAAATACTACATACTATACGATGTCTCAGGTAGTATGCCGGGAAACGATCAATATGAAAACGTTACTGAATTAGCACGTGTCTTAATGCGTATCCAAAATGAGTCGTCACTTAGCAAAATTTCCATTGAACTTATAGCGTTTGGAGAGGATACGCTAAATCTAAAAAAGTCTTCTTTGGACCTTTTCAGTGATACTGACATAAGAAAACAGAGGTTAAGCCTGGCAGCTAATTTTGAAGAAATAAGTGGTAGGAATCTTAATGTTAGATCTGAAAAATATACACATCTTTTGGCTGCTCTTGATTATGTCAAAAACACATCGAAGATTAATGAGACTTTCGGAATATTTGTTTTTACTGATGGACAAATAGAAAAGGGAGATGTCAATCTTGAGATCTATAAAACCATTAAAAAATACAGAACCAGAATATCGAATCGCATAAAAGGTTTTTGGCAAGGAGGTAGTCCTGCTTTTGTGATCCAGAGCTCAATGGATACATTAAATAGGTATCACCCATTAATGGTCAATAAGCTAATCAAGAATCGCGGAGATAGTGTAAGAATCGGCTTGGATTATTTTTGGTTAAAGAGTACAGTTAACTATGGTGATAAAAAGTACCCCCTAATTACGGATGATTTCAGAGATTTTATTATTCAAGCACATTCTCTCATTCAAAATAATAACTTAAAGGCTATCCCCTCCGATGACAAAATTGGAAGACTAATTTTAATATCTGATCTCCTACAGATGAAACAATTAACGGAGGTTAAAAGTAATGAGGCCAAATCAACGATAATAGAAGGAAAGGACCGGTCTTACTTTGATTTGTTTATTGATTATTTGGAATCAATAGATTTGGATACGCTCCTTGAAATCGAACCCATTGAAAAAATAGAAAAAGGTCGATCATTAAAAAATAATAACCATGGCCTTGGAAGCTTAGAAATACGGAATAGCCCTCAGCTTCTTGCAAGCTTATCAAGTTCAAGGCAGAGGCTCAAACCAACATCTACTCAAAACTTAACCGATATACTTGAGAAATTGGATCAAAAGTTGGCGACAGACGCACCATTAATAGGTGATGAACTGAAGGATGTTGGTGAAATTATCGAAAGTATCACTCAATATAATTATTTCGATGAGCTTGCTGAACAATACAGAATGTTCATTAAACAGAGCGATTTGTTTGATACAGATAAGGAGTTAACAATTAATAGTGTTAGTTCCATAAGTGCTAACCCTGTTGAGCAGCAAGTCCCAATAAACGAACCTAGCAGAGATAGAGATTTAGAAGAAGCTATCATCTTAGGTTTAACAGATTATTTAATTGATCGCACTCAGCAAGAAGCACTCTACCTGTTTTATGAGAATATAAATAGAAAGATTTTCAAACCAAGCCCCTTTATAAGAGATACATTGTTTTATAATGTGTCAAGTCTAATAAAGCCTGCCGGATTGGATTCAGAGGAGATATTTGAACCCAATCTAGTTTTGATAAAGGAAGCTTTCAATCGAGATTTCGAAGAGTTTCCAAAAAACATTGTTAGTCATCCTAAGATCCGAAATAGTGACGGACTCTTAGCCATGTATTACGGAATTGAGCTTATCAAGAATTTAAGTCG
>JAJCYL010000218.1 GCA_029262955.1 Cytophagales bacterium
CAACACTTAACTGCAACAAAGAGGAACTTATAGGTGAAAATATCCTTCACCGGTTTTCATTTGAAGACTCCGATTCTTTTAAAGCGGAGAGTTTTCTCCAATTATTAAGAAAGGGCGATTTTAATGATAGTGTTGCTGCGAATGTTGAATCAAATGGAGAAGAGCTCAATTTTAGATTGAGTCCAATTACTACAAAAAATCAAAAAGGGCAGGTTATCTGTGTCACTTTTATTGGTGAAAATATTACAGAGCGCCGCAAAGTTCGAAAAACCCTTGAAAAGACCAATGCCCAATTAACTGAACTATTTGATAATTCTTCTGACCTGATTCAAATCTTTAATTCCGATGGTGTCATCAGGTTCGCCAATGAAGCTTGGAAAAATAAGCTAGGTTATAATGACAAAGACCTTAAAAAATTGTCACTTAAGGACATTGTACCGGACGAATATTGGGACAAAACACAACAAAAACTAGACGCTATAGCGACAGCGGAACAATTTGAGAAATTCGAAACTGTCCTCGTTTCTAAATATGGTAAGAACATTTACGTCTCCGGGCGGATTCATTGCACTAAAGAGAATAACATCCCCATTGAGTTCAGAGGTATCTTTTATGATATAAGTGAACGGATCAGAGCCGAAAAAGCACAGAGTCTTTTCTACAAAATCGCGAATATTACAACTACAAGCTATAACCTTGACATTCTTTATGCCAGTATCTACCTACAGCTAAATTCTATTTTAAAAATCCAGAATTTTGCAGTCGCACTTAAAGAAAATTCTCAAATAACTTTTCCGTACTATATCAATGAAGCATCAGTTGGGAAGGAAATAAAGGAATACAAAGAGCTTGGAAGATTACTGGCCGAATACACTGCCGATCGAAGAAAACCTCTAATCATTTACGAAGATGGGATTCGAAGAATTGCCCAAACAAAGAGACTAAAAATTAATGGGCCACTCCCTTTTATATGGCTCGGCGTTCCTCTTATTATTGAGGGCGAACATAAAGGAGTCATTTCCTTTCACTCTTTTCGAGATCGTCCGGCTTATAATCATAAAGACCTTGAATTACTTGATTTCATTTCCAATCAAATGTCGTTGGCAATTGAACGGAAACTTCAGGAAATCCAAATAAAGAATCAGAGTGCAAGGATTAAGGCAATATTCGAAAGTAGTACCCATGAGATTTGGTCCATTGACAGAAAATATAATATTACCTCATTCAATCAGAATTATGCCGACACACTAGATAATCTTTATGATATAAATATTGAAGAAAAACTATGGGGTCAATCTTTAGAAAAGCATAAAAAGCAATTTGGCTCAGATTGGATTGAACACTACGAAAAAGCTTTTAAGGGTGAAGTGGTTAACTTTCAAACTGAGCTATCTGATGTCAAAGATCATACGATATGGAGAGATGTCTTTATAAATCCAATTCAAAGTCTGGAGGGTAAGATCGAAGAGGTCTCAGTTATTGCTAATGATATTACTGAAAAGAAACTTTCAGAAATAGCCTTAGCTGAAAGCGAGGAGAAGTTCCGAACCATTTTTGAATCCATTCAGGATATTTATTTCCGCTGTGATCTTAACGGCAAGATTATTATGATTAGCCCTTCCGCGACAGAGATGTTGGGTTTTGAGCAGGAAGAACTGTTGGGAGCAGATATTGATAAATTCTATGACATGCAGTCCCAAATTGGGAATTTATTTGAAGAGTTGTCTGAGCAAAAGAGAATTAGGAACCTTGATGCTACGCTTACAACCAAAAAAGGGGACCTGCTCCAATGTCTTTGCAATGTGAGAATGATCTATCGCAAGAATACACCTATCCAAATCGAAGGAATTGCCAGGGATATTTCACAGCTCAGAAAAGCTTACGAAGAATTAGAGTCTGCCAAAGACCTGGCGGAACGATCATTAAAAGTTAAGGAAAGATTCCTTGCTAACATGAGTCATGAAATCAGGACACCCATGAATGGGGTAATTGGAATGATAGACCTCATTGCCAGCACAAAACTGGACGAGGAGCAGCAGGATTATATTAAAACCATAAAAAAATCATCTGAAACTCTCCTTCATATTCTCAACGATATCCTAGATTTATCGAAGATTGAGGCGGGCAAAATGGAACTAAGAAATAATCCCGTCAAACTTGAATATACTTTTGAAAAGCTCTATGACCTGTTCTCTCGACAAGCTCATCTCACTCAAAACAGTCTTTATTATCACCTGGCAGACAATTTACCAAAGGTGATTTATTCAGATGAAACCCGTCTCTTGCAAATACTTTCTAATCTCACAGCCAATGCAATTAAATTTTCAAAGAGTGGAGGAACAATTCACATTAGCGCAAAGGAAGTCGAGCAAAATAAGAATCAATCAGTAATACAGGTACAAATTAAGGACTCCGGCATTGGGATATCTCCGGAGGATCAAAACAAACTATTTAACAGTTTTACCCAGGTCGACAACTCCATCACCAAGAATTATGGAGGAACGGGTCTTGGATTGGCAATATCTAAGGAGCTAACGAAATCTATGTCTGGCAAAATTGGAGTGCATTCAACTTTGGGACTCGGAAGCACATTCTGGTTTACATTCAAAGCAGAGGTTGCCCCAGAGGGATTGAAGGTAGATGATTCTTCTCCTATTGAAGCAGGGTTCACAGACGAATTCGAAAATAAGCAGCCCAATTTATTAGTAGTTGACGACAACTCTGTAAATAGGAAAGTTGCCAGCCAGATACTGAAAAAAGCTGGATGTAATGTTGATGAAGCAAGCAGTGGCAAAGAGGCAATCATCAGGGTCAAGAGAAATAAATACGACCTCATTTTTATGGACATCCAAATGCCGGAAATGGATGGTGTGAAGACGACACAAGAAATCCGAGCCATTGGATTGGATAAAGTGCCACCTATTGTAGCCATGACAGCTTATTCGATGGAGGAAGACCGTAGCAGATTTTTAAGTCAGGGGATGGATGACTATCTCCCGAAACCTATTAAAGCTAAATCCCTGGTAGATAAGGTTAAAGATTGGCTCAAATTCGAGCCAAATGAAGTAGAAACAATAATATTTGCAGACGACACTTCCGACTATGGTGGGCTAATTATTAATCAAAATACTTTGAGTAGCCTGTCCAGACATGGTGGAAAGGAAATTCTTAGACCGCTACTGGAAGATTTTGATAGAGAGACTCAGGAACAATTAGTAAATTGCTTTGAGGCTCTTGAAAAAAATGACATTGAGAGTGTTCGACTGGAACTTCATACAATGAAGGGTTCGGCGGGTACCTTAGGGATTGAAAGGGTCGCAAAGTGTGCTGAATCAATCGAGGCCGAGTTGAAAAAAAGTCAACCCGTCGATTTAAAGAACAAGCTTGACGTTTTAAATGAAAGATTCAAAGAGTTTCAGGAAAACACAACAAAGATATTTGATGACTCAATTTCGAATTAGTGGACCTAATGAAATATCCCGATGAAAAGAATTATTGTTGCTGAGGACAGTTCTGTTATTCAAAATTTGACAAAAAAAATTCTTGAAATACAGAACTATGAAATAATTGGCGTGAAAAATGGTAAACAAGTTTTGGATAAATTGAATATTGAGGATTATGATCTCATCCTACTAGATATCAATATGCCCATTATGGATGGCATGGAATGCGCAAGAGCTATAAGAGGTTTAACGGATAAGGCCAAATCATCGATTCCAATAATCGCCATTACCGGCAACGCTAAAAACTATTCAATGGATGATTTTAAGGAAGCCGGAATTGATGACTATATTCCAAAACCCTTGAATTTTGACAATCTCGTTGATATGGTCAATAAATACACAAATACAAATGTCAATTAGGTATACGAAAGTATTTCTATCAAAACTCGAGGATATCCTCGCCGAAACAGATTATATACTCAGGTATGAGAAGGGAAATTTTCAGTCGGGTTACTGCATAATCAATGAATCCAAAGTGGCAGTAATTAACAAATACTTTCCCCTAGATGGTCGGATAAGTAGCTTAATCGAAATTTTACGGACAATCAACATTAGCCCGGATAATCTTAATGAGAAAAATAGAAAGTTGTATTTGACAATCTCTCAAACCGAACTCCAAATTTGACAATTACTTTTTTAGGCACAGGCACTTCTCAAGGTGTTCCAGTTATTGGCTGTACCTGTGAAGTTTGTAACTCAGTTGACTATCGGGACAACAGACTGCGGACATCCATTCTTGTACATGTGGATCATCAAAACATTGTCATTGATACCGGACCTGACTTCAGACAGCAAATGCTTCGAGAACGAGTATCATCACTAGATGCTGTAGTTTATACCCATCAACACAAAGACCACACTGCAGGAATGGATGATGTCAGAAGTTTCAACTTTATCCAGGAAGGAGAGATACCTATCTATGCCCGGGTGGACGTTTTAGAACAACTAAAAATGGAGTATGCTTATGTTTTTGCAGAACACAAATATCCCGGCATTCCAAAAGTTCGTGTCAATGAAATTTCAATCAAGCCATTTCACATTTCAAAAACTCAATTCACTCCAATAGAAGTGATGCATCACAAATTATCAGTGTTTGGATACCGCATTGGTGATTTCACCTACATAACCGATGCCAACTACATTGCAGAGAGTGAAAGAGAAAAAATTAAAGGATCAAAAGTCCTGGTCTTAAATGCACTAAGAAAGTCCACACATATATCACACTTCAGTCTGGAGGAGGCCATTGAAGTTGCCAATGACCTAAATGTGGAATCTACCTATATTACTCACATAAGTCATGCATTAGGCAAACATCGGAATGTTACCAATGAACTTACTGACAACGTCAAACTGGCTTATGATGGCCTGAAAATCCATCTCTAACTAAGTGCATCAAAACCATTATTTCTTAAAACATCTCGCAGCTGAATTAGATCAAAAACTAGTTGGACATCAGTTATTATCCTGTTTCAGTCAAAGTAAAGATGAATTGATCCTTGGTTTCTCTGACAACCAATCAGATTTCTATATCAAAGCAGATTTGAGTGAACAACAGGGCATTCTATCATTTGCATCTGATTTTAAAAGAGCCAATAAAAATAGTGTTGACCTATTCCACGAACTGACAGGCTTGCGAGTAAACAGCGTAGCGGTACATAGAAATGAAAGAAGTTTCCATCTGAGTTTCGAAGAAGGACCTCATCTGGTGTTTAAACTTTTTGGCAGGCAAAGCAACATATTGTTATTCAAAAATGCCCATCCACAACTTTTCAAAAGTCAAAATACCAGGGATCTAAACCTTGAACTTGCTGGTTTTGACAGAAACATCGATCAATCACAAGAAAGCTACAATGCAGCCCAGGGTGATCTAAAGCAAATATTTCCCACATTTGGCCAACTGTTAACTGATTATCTTATCTCCAATAGTCATCTGAAAAAAGATTCCTCCGGTCAATGGGAAATGATCCAGGAGTTACTCATTCAATTGTCAAAGCCAGTCTTTTATGTAACTATTTATAAAAAAAGGGTCCATCTATCACTTGTTCCAGTCGGCGAAATCATAGCCCAATACAGCACAGCAATTGAGGCTCTAAATGAGTTTTATTTCAAGCATATTCAAATCAATGGCCTGGAAAAGGAAAAAAATATTATGATTCGCCAACTCGAACAAAAAATCACTAGAGTTGGTAATTATATTATCAAGGCTAAATCCAAACTGGCAGAATTATCCCTAAAACGCAATGACCAGGTTGCAGATATCATAATGGCCAATCTACATCAGATACCAACTCGCGCCTCAAAAATTGAACTTTTGGATTTTTACAATAACAAGAACATATCAATCAAACTAAATCCAAAATTATCAGCGCAGAAGAACGCTGAAAAATTCTATCAAAAAAATAAGAATCAGAGTATTGAAATTCGAAAAGTCAACGAAAGTATTTCAACTAAGCAAAAAGAATTACAACAAGCTGAAAACCTATTGGAAGAGGTCAAAGCGTTTGTTGATTTAAGACCGTTTAGGGAAAGATTCAAACGAGAGCAAATTAAAACGAAGGCTGCGAAAGAATTGCCCTATCATCAATTTGAAATTGATCATTTTGTTGTTTTAGTTGGCAAAAATGCCAAATCCAATGATCAGCTAACTTTAAAATACGCACATAAAGATGATATGTGGTTTCATGCCAGGGATGTAGCCGGGTCTCATGTAGTTTTAAAATACCAGTCTGGTAAAAATTTTCCAATGAATGTTATCGAGAGAACAGCACAAATAGCGGCCTGGTACTCAAAAGGGAAGAACTTTCCTCTTTGTCCGGTTGTTCACACATTAAAGAAGTTTGTTCGCAAACCTAAAGGGTCTGCCCCGGGAAAAGTGAAATTGGATAGGGAAGATGTAATTCTGGTAGAACCTAAAAATATCCGATAGCTTGATTGTATGGATTTTATACAAGTAAAGTTATTTGACCGTCACCCGCTTGACACATACCAGTGATGCCTTTTCCCATTATGCCGGAAATAACAAGCTTTTTAATGATCTTTACACTCGATCTTGAATTGCCCAAATGGGCATCTGTTTATGTTATCCAAGAAGCTCAAGTATATATTTCTGGTCCAAGGAGAAGGTCGAGGTCACATCACCCAGGCAATTACTTTGTCCAATATCCTTAGTGAGGCTGGACATACCGTAGCCCATGTTTTTGTAGGAGGCAATGCCAATAGGGAAATTCCGGATTTTTTTACAAAAAAAATCAATGCAAGAAAAGTTGAGCTATTGGACAGTCCAGGATTCGTAATAGATTCCAAAAGTAAGGGTATTAGAATATGGGCAACGATTGTATCTGGTATTTTCAAATTCCATCGATATATCAAAAGTTGTATAAGCTTAAATAAAGTTATCCTCGAAGTACAACCAGATGTTTTTATAAATTTTTATGACCCATTAGGGGGGCTTTATAACCTTATTTTTCGCCCTAGCCTCACTT
>JAJCYL010000219.1 GCA_029262955.1 Cytophagales bacterium
TCTATGCCTGGTTCATTGTTATTTATCGCTGATATTTCCGGATTTACTCGTTTTGTTAACGAGACCGAGATATCTCACAGTCGACATATCATTTCCGAGTTGTTGGAATCGTTGATTGATAAGAATGAATTGCAGTTAGAGGTAGCGGAGATTGAAGGTGATGCGGTTCTGTTTTATAGCCATGGTTCGGTCCCGGATTTGGTATCGCTTATCAGTCAGTGCCAATCAATGTTCCTGGAATTTCATTCCCATCTACTGAACTATAAACACAAACGAATTTGTCATTGTGGAGCCTGCCGAACCGCTCAGGATCTTTCTGTAAAATTCATTGCTCATAAAGGTGACTTTAATTTTGTCAAAATAAAGAATTTCCGTAAACCACATGGATCAGACGTTATCTTGGCTCATAGGCTTTTAAAGAATAATGTACCAGGCCATGAGTATCTTCTTACAAGTGGAGGCTTAACCGAAGAAGCAAATTGCAATGACCTCAAAGAACTTTATCCTTGGGCAATAATAGAACGAACTTCAGGGTGTTATGATGATATAGGTGAGGTAGATTATGGCTATATTTCTTTAGAATCTTTGATGGAGCAGGTTGAAGTAAAAGCAACCATATTTCCGGAGCTCTCACAAAACCCAATCGTGGTTGAAGGTATTATCGATCTTGACGCTCCCACACTCTTTGAATTGATTAGTAACTTCGATTTTAGAGATGAATGGAATGATAGTCCCTTACGGTTCGAATATGAAGAAAACAGGGTCAATAGAATGGGCACCAGACATGTTTATGTGTTTGAGAATGATGCGATTGAATTTGAAACTGTATTCAATGATTTTGGCCCTGATAAATTAGTTTACGGAGAACGTTTAACAAACTATCAATTTATTCAGGAGGCTACCAATTATTTTATTCTTGAAGAAAAGGGTAATCAGACTTTATTGCGAATAGAATCGCACATCAAGCCCAAAAATGCCATAATTAAAGTCTTTAGCGTATTCTATAAGGCTGTTTTCAGAAAGAATCTAAAGAAAGCCCATGGTAACATTACCAAAGCCGCTCATCGCCTAACCTTTAGGCGTAACAATGACCAAAAGAGAGGAGCTGAATCGACTCCAATAGAGCTCTAAATATTTAGCCAGTAAGTCATTTTGAATACTACAGCCCTATTTCTTGCTTTCAAAAACATTGGTGCGCTGAAATAATTATCAGTGTAAACAAGGAAAAAATCTGACACTGGTTTGTATCGCCATTGGAAGCGTGCATTGAGATTAATATTTTCCAGTTGGCTGTTGTACTGAACGAGCGTTGTGAAAAACAGATTTCGAGTGAAAGTTAAATCCGCTCTTGGCCCAATTAAGAATAAGTTTGCATCATTAAATGGTTCTGGCAACCTTATTCTATTGTAGTTATAATCGATAGAAAAGATAGCAATTGGTTGGATGCGATAATTCAAGTTGCCATTTATGCCAATGATCTGTCCATTAAAGAATGATCCTACTGTCCCATTAATCCGATAGTAAAACTCCTTCCGTAGGTTTGAACTATACCGCCATTCGAATCTCTGGTATGAATAATCTGTACCGGCTAAAAGTTCTTCTCCTTCATCCTTCCGTGCCGGATCGAAATCATCCAATAGATAAATGTATTCAAATTTTCCCTCCAGGGTCAATCTGGCTTGATTGACAAAGCTAAACTCATAACCTATATTCACCGACTGATCAGTCCTGCTTAGATCGTCATTCCAAATATGTTCATACTCTAAGGAAGGCCCGTGGCTACTAATGAAATTTTTAGGGTAAAAATTTAACTTTCCCTGGGTGAAACTTCTTCGAAAGTCTAATCGCGGTACGAATCCAACTTCAGCAGTAAAATCCTCACCAACCTCTCGGTAAATTGTAAATAGACTAAAATCCCTGGTTTGATAATTGATACTTGCTCCCCTGGCGTACTCTCCATTCAGGGTGTCGTCCTCAGTAAAGGAGCCATGATAAAAGCCGGAGGATCTAAATCGCCCATTTGGAGATCGATAGTTGTATTCGGCACCAACCACCCTATTAAAATGATCAAGGGGTACACTGTATTCCTTGCTATCATCATTAAAGAGGGCTTGTTTATTGACTATGAATCCTGAGATGGTTGAGTTGGAAAACACTTTGCGCTGTATCACGCCCATACTATAATTAGTAGCTGGCAGCCCGTTTTTTTCATCATCGGCTGCTTGCATGTTTAAGAGGCCCAGTCTCCAATTTGCATCGAGTTTGCCGCTCAATCTCAAGCCGGCATGAATACTATTCTGAATGTTCACACCTGTCGTGGTGTCCTCGGCTATTCCAATTCTTCTTGAAAAGAATGGCTTAATACTCCGTCCACCAAAATCGGAAAACAAGTCGGCGTTTTCCAGGAAGAACTGTCTTCGTTCAGGGAAAAACAATTCGAATCGGGTAATGTTAGTTTGCTGACGATCAACTTCCACCTGGGAAAAATCAGGGTTTACGGTCAGGTCTAAGTTGAGCCCTGGTGTAATGCCGATTTTTGCATCGCCTCCTATTTCGAAGTTGCCACTTGTGTCTGTATCTTCTTCGTAATCTTTGTCAATGCCACCTGCTATGTAGGGGATTACAGCTACGTTAGCACCAGGCTTCTTTAATGGTTTGTCAAAGATCAATTCGCCATCAAAAGCCAGTGATGCTAAAGAAAACCCCTGTGGAATGGCAGTCCATGAGACTCTTTCATTGGCATTGCCATCTAATCGGAGCGTATTAAATCCCCACTTCGTGGCACCCTCTTTATATCTAATTGTTTTGAATGGGATTGCCAATTCAGCAATCCAATAGTCATCATAAGCCTTTACCTCTGAAAACCATTTGTTGTCCCAGGAAGTGTCAATGCGACCAGTACCTCCATTAGTGATTGTGCCTTCTCGTTGAACTCCGAAAGGATTAACTGCAAAATTGATGGCGTTAGTCTGATCAAAAAAGGTATCAAAATTCACATGGAAGCCATCAATCTCTGCGCCCTGGAAGTCCCGGCGCAATGATTTAATTATATAAGGTTGATCGTTGTAGTTGTACATTTTGGCACCGATGTACAAAAAATCCTCGTTGTAGGTGATACGAACTTCAGTATTAGTTTTTGCCGGAACAGAGTCTGCGGGCCAGATCTGCCAAAAATCACTCGCAAAATCTGCTTTTTCCCAAGACATTTCATCAAGTGTACCATCTAATATTATTGCATCTATTGCTTCGTTTGCATGAAGTACCCGTATAGCATCTTTTGACTGGGCCCTGACAAGTGTGTTTTGAAAAAAAAGAAATACAAGAATCGTACTATAAATCCACCCCAATCTCACATTGTGCTTTTCCGCTAAGCTCGTCTATAATTGGAATTTTGGTACAGAGTTTTATTCTATTGGTTCTATGAAGATACTTTTTCTTTTTTGGTGGCTTTGAACATCGTGCCCAAAACATGATCCCAAACCGGAGAACTCACGCCATATCCTTTATTGGGGTCGACATAATGGTGGCGCATGTGGTGATCCTTAATAGTTGACCAGTATTTGTTATTCAATTTAAAGTGATGAATAGCGTAGTGACCAATGTCATAAAAAAGATATCCCATTACAAAACCAGCATAAAATGCTGAGTTGAGTTCACGTCCCCAAATGAGGTCTAAAAGGAAGTAAAATGCCACTGCAAGTGGAATACTGACACTTGGAGGAAGTACAAGTCTGAGCGAGTCACTTGGGTAGTCATGGTGGACGCCATGCATGATGAAATGTATGCGCTTGCCAAAATCAGAAGTAGGGTGATAATGGAATACAAAACGATGTAATGCATATTCAGTAATTGTCCAGATGACCACACCAAATATAACCAGCCCAACTATCTGAATGATTGGCAACTGGAATGCCATAATTGATTGAAAAAGGAAATACCCAATTACAGGCAAGTAAATGATCAGTGGCACCGTAAAATGAACCTTTGAAAAGAACTCCATGAAATTGCTTTTGAAGAGCCGTATTGATTCGTCTTTATCAGATATAAAAAATTTTGCCATGCTGTTACTTCAAATGCCTGTGAAACTATGCGTACTCTTTTTTATCCATTTTTTTGAATTCTTGCCACGAATGTACTAGTCGCTTGTAAGCGGTTATGTTTGCCATAATTGCAACGAAAGCCAAAGGCAATATGAATACAAAAATCGGTTCAAAAACAGGATAATTAAACAACTCAGAATAGATCCGAAGATCACTGCCAAATATGGTGGCCACAAGACTTGATATAACGGCGGAGAAACCAATGATGATGACTCTTTCAGGTCTTTGCATAAAACCCACACTACAATTTACTCCCAACGCTTCAGCTCTGGCTCTGGTATAACTTACCATCAATGAACCAATCAGTGCCATAAAGGCGAACATTGAGCTAAAGAAATAGTCGTGTGAAATGAGATAGTAGTTGATACCGAAAAACATAATGAGCTCGCTATATCGGTCTAATACAGAGTCGTAAAATGCTCCAAATTTTGATGAGAGTCCACCCACTCTGGCAAGCCTGCCATCTATCATGTCAAATAGGCCACCGAATAAAATGAGGCTACCTGCCCATCCCAAATAGGTTAGGTCAGTCCTGACAGCAAACTCGGCACCGACAATAAATACTATAGCGGCGATTACATTAATAAGCAGTCCAATTGTTGTAATAACATTGGGACTGATCTTTTTTCGAATGAGCCAATTTACGAGCGGGTTAATGATGTTGTAAACCAACTCCTGACCTTTGATCTTACACATGAACTTACTGTTTGAGGTGCAAAATTAGAAAACTTGAATTACTTGAACATCAACTTGTTAGAAATCATTTCAAGCTAAAAATGTTCTACCCATAAGGCCATTTTCTTAAGCACTCCCCCTAAGTGGCGTGAAGACTTATTTAGTACGTTCTATGGTGTATTGGACCAGGTTTTCGAGAGATTCTCTATAGATGGACTCCTCCATGACCTTTAGAACGTCCAAAGCTTTATGATGAAAATCATCCATTACAGATGTAGCATATTCGATTCCACCGGAGTTTTTCACGAATTCTATGACCTCCTGCACTTTCTTGGGCTTATGGCTTTGATTTTTAATAATGCCAATAATTCGTTTTTTTTCTAACCACGATGCTTTTTTTAATGAATGGATTAGAGGCAATGTCATTTTTTTTTCTTTGATGTCAATACCCAAAGGTTTTCCAATTTCATCTGCCCCATAATCGAACAAATCATCCTTTATTTGAAAAGCCATGCCGACATTTCGTCCAAAAACTTCCATTTGCTGGATTATTTTTGAGTTGGCATCAACTGACGCGGCCCCAACCTTACAGCATGAGGTAATCAAACTGGCTGTCTTTTGTTGTATGATCTCCAAATATACTTCCTCGGTAATGTCTAGCCTTCTTGCTTTTTCCATTTGCATTAACTCTCCTTCACTCATCTCTCGCATGGCCTCCGAGACGATCGTGAGTAGATTGAAGTCTTCATGGTCAATCGATAAAAGCATACCTCTGGAAAGTAGAAAATCACCAACTAGTACCGCAATTTTATTCTTCCAAAGCGCATTAATTGAGAAGAAGCCGCGACGATAATTAGAATCATCTACGACATCATCATGAACTAAAGTGGCTGTATGCAACAGCTCAATTAGGGAAGCCCCACGGTAAGTCGATTCATTTATCTTTCCAGCCACTCCGGCACTCAAGAAAACGAAAAGTGGACGCATTTGCTTTCCCTTCCTCTTTACAATATAGGTCATGATCTTGTCGAGAAGCATGACATTGCTTTTCATTGAATGGCGGAATTTCTTTTCAAACTCCTCCATTTCAGATGCTACTGGTGCTTGAATTTCCTTTAAGGTCAGGTGCATAAATGGATTGCAATATTAATCGGTAAAAAGAGCATGGCAAAGGATGGGTGCAATTCGAAGAACCCCAAATGTCAACGGGGCATGAAGAACTTGTTAATAGTGAAAAGTAATTATTGCATAATTTCAATATTTAATCCTTATTTGTATAAATCAGGTGGGAATTTAATTATACTTTTCAATGAGAAAATGATATATATTAAATTTTAGATAATGAGATTTTATGGTATTTTTACCTTAACCAAAGTAGTAAACATGGAATTTAAAAAGCTGATTATTAGTTGCTTAGCTTTGAGTATAGCACTCTCTGGATATGCCCAGGACATGGGGACAATGACAGACTCGCGGGATAGCAAAGAGTATAAAACGGTTGAATTACTAATTAAGATGGAAGCAGGGATCACCAAGAAAAGAGTCTGGTTAGCTCAAAATTTGGACTATGCTTCAGCAAACTCAAGTTGCTACAAGGACGAACCAGCATTTTGTGAAGCTTTTGGAAGGTTGTATCCTTGGGAGGATGCCGTAAGTGTCTGTCCTGAGGGATGGCATCTTCCAGCGGAAAAGGATTGGGCTGAAGTCATCGATTCTTATGGTGGACGTAATTCAGCAGGAGCATCACTCAGAAAAGGTGGTGGCAGTAAGCTTGAATTGACTATGGGAGGTTTCGGTAATGGTCTGATTTATACAGGTGTGGGTAAGACTGGTAGTTATTGGGACTCCGCTGGAGGTTCTAGTGGGAAAGAGGGTTCTACTGAGAAAGGTGGTTCTACTGACAAAGCTAAAATAATTCCACGGACAGCTGGTTTAATTTCTATTGATCAAAACAATGATGACGTTTTTCATGTTCAAATAGGCAAAGAACATCTTTTATCAGTACGATGCATCCAAAATTATTGATAGAAAAGATTGTATAAAAAACTCGATTCAAGTTGGAGTTTTTTATACATGAGATTTGCAATCTATATACTTAGTATTTCAACTAACTTAAGTAGCTCAGGATTTAGGGGTTTTGATTTCGAGATGGCAAGCTTGAAATTGGTGTATTTCATTTCATTGTTGACAATGCCCACCATGCAATTCTTTTGACCATTTAATAATCCTTCAACAGCCGCAATACCTAATCGGCTGGCAAGAATTCTATCAAAGGCAGTTGGAGCTCCGCCTCGTTGAATATGGCCAAGAGTTGAAACTCTGATGTCCAAATCCGGTAACTGTTTTGCAACCTTAGCTGCAATTTCGATAGCATTTCCCTGTTCATCTCCTTCGGAAACAATGATGATTGAAGAGGTTTTATCTCTATCACGTCCTTGCTTTAATGTATTGAGAACATCATCTATTGTGGTGGACAGCTCAGGTACCATCACCAATTCTGCACCACCCCCAATTCCAGTCTGGATTCCAATATATCCCGAGTGTTTACCCATTACTTCTACAAAGAATACCCTATCATGCGAATTAGCGGTATCTCGTATTTTGTCAATCGCTTCCAGGGCGGTGTTGACGGCAGTATCAAACCCAATTGTCGAATCTGAACCATACAAGTCATTATCAATGGTACCGGGGGCTCCTATTATTGGGACGCCATATTCTTCATTGAATAGGTTGGCTCCTGTAAATGTGCCATCTCCTCCAATGGCAACTATGCCCTCAATTCCTTTAGCCTGAATTTGTTTATAAGCTTTTGCACGACCCTCTTTAGTAAAGAATTCTTTGCTTCGGGCAGACTTTAGAATAGTCCCTCCCCTTTGAAGAATATTACTTACTGAGTATGATTTTAACTTGAATATATCGCCTTCAATAAGGCCATTGTATCCATATCTAGCTCCATATACCTCAATACCGTGATATATGGCACTTCTTACAACACTGCGAATGCATGCATTCATTCCAGGGGCGTCCCCGCCCGATGTAAACACAGCAATTTTTTTCATTTACTTAACTTCCCAATATTTACAAATACTTAATTAAAAACACTTCCTTTGAAAACCGCAAACTTAATTCAAGGGAATTATCTATTCAAATCATTTATGGGATGCTGAGAGTGTTAATTATCACTTACTACTGGCCTCCAAGTGGAGGCGTCGGAGTGCAAAGGTGGTTAAAATTTTCTAAATATCTGCCCTCAAATAATTGGACCCCCATAATATATACTC
>JAJCYL010000220.1 GCA_029262955.1 Cytophagales bacterium
GACCGAGCCATTAGTGAAGCGAAATCTGCTTTTGGTGATGGCTCAGTTTTCATCGAGAAATATATTACCTCTCCCAAGCATATTGAAATACAGATATTAGGAGATAAACATGGGAATACGGTACACCTGTTTGAGAGAGATTGCTCAATCCAAAGAAGACATCAAAAAGTAATCGAAGAAGCTCCGTCGGCAATTTTGAATGATAAATTGCGGGCAGCAATGGGACAGGCAGCCGTTAATGTGGCCAAAGCATGCGATTATTATGGAGCCGGCACTGTGGAGTTCATTGTCGATGAAAATTTGAATTATTATTTCCTTGAGATGAATACCAGGCTTCAGGTTGAACATCCTGTAACCGAGTTAATCACCGGAATTGACCTCGTTAAGGAGCAAGTTTACATCGCGGAGGGCAAGAAACTTTCATTTATGCAAGATGACCTGAGTATATCCGGTCATGCCCTCGAAGTACGTGTATATGCAGAAGACCCTGCAAATAATTTTTTGCCTGATGTAGGTACGTTGACAACCTATAAAAGACCCATGGGTCCCGGTGTTCGTGTAGATGATGGTTATGAAGAGGGGATGGAAATTCCTATTTATTACGACCCTATGATTTCTAAGTTGATTACCTATGGAAAAGACAGAGGTGAAGCAATTGATAGGATGAAAAGGGCCATTAAAGAATACGTGATCACCGGAGTGCAAACCACGCTTTCATTTTGCGATTTTGCACTAAGTCATAAAGACTTCACTTCCGGGAAATTTAGCACCAAGTTTATTGAACAATATTTCACTCCCGATAAGATTAAGCAACAGTTGGATGGTGAAGAATTGAAAATTGCTGCCTTGGTGAGCTTAAGCCATTATGAAAGCAGCGGACAAGAATTAAGTCAACCGGTGAATCCAAAGCCAATAAATAAACGTTGGAGAAATCGTTTAAAACAATAATTATTTATGGCTCAGATCAAGCCGCTTAAAGCTTGGCGTTTTAATTCGAAGCTTGCATCCAGTATCGAACAATTGACCTCTCCACTTTTTGATGTGGTTTCTGATCGGCAGAGGCAGGCGCTTTATGCCAATGAGATCAACAGCATTCATTTATCGGTACCAATGGGGCCTGATCCGATTAAAAATGCAGCGTCTACTTTAAAAAAATGGAAGAATGATAATACTATAGTTCAAGATAAAATTCCTGGCATCTATGTCTATTATCAGCATTTTAGTCTGCCTGGAAGTAGTAAGGAATACTGTAGGAAGGGTTTTATTGCGAATATTAGAGCATATGATTGGGATGATCAGGTAGTCCTAAGACATGAGAACACAATGCCTCATTCTGTGAATGATAGAGTGGATTTACTTCGAGAAACCCAGTTGAATGTTAGCCCCACGCATGGGCTTTATACTGATTCTGAACATTCTTTAGAGCCTTTTATGGACGAGAGTATGAAGAATGCTATATATGAAACAGAAGACTACCAGGGGGTACGAGATGTTTTAAGTGTGATCCATGATGCAAATGTGATTAGTAAGTTTGTAGATGTACTAAAAGACAGGCAAATCATCTTGGCTGATGGGCATCATCGCTATGAAGGATCTTTGGCGTACAAACATCAATCAATTGCTGCAAATCCTGACCACACCGGAAATGAAGGTTACAATTTTCATCTAATGTTTTTTACCAATACCGAATCAGATGATTTGCGTGTACTACCGACACACCGATTGGTCAGTGATTGGCCTGGATTTAACGAGGCCTTTTTACTTGATCAACTATCCAATTACTTCACAATCAAACCTGTAGACAATGCCTCGGATGTAAACGAGATAATTCTGGGAAAACAATGGGCTTTTGGGTTATTGGTTGGCGAAAACGCTTATAAAATCCGCCTAAAGCCCGAATGTATAGAATCCATTTCGTGGAATTTTCCAGATGAGATCAAACGTCTGGATTTAACTGTAATGCACTATTTTATTTTTGAAAAAATAATGGGCATTCCCGGACCAAAACAGAGTGCGTCAAGAAATATAGTATTCCAACGAAATTTCACCGAATGCCATTCCAAAGTTTTACATGGAGATGCTCAATTTGCAATAATAACCAAGGAATTGTCTATGGAAACTATAAAGGAAGTATGTTATTCCGGTTATACGATGCCTCCTAAAACCACCTATTTTTACCCCAAGGTGATTTGTGGTTTTCTATTTAGTAGTATTAAGGAAGATGAATTCCAATTACCAGTTGATACTAGCCTCTAATTCTCCTCGCAGGCAGGAATTACTTAAAGAATCCGGTTTCATTTTTGAAACCTTTACGTTGGAGATTGATGAGTCATATCCGTCATCAATGCCGGCCATTGAGGTGGCTCAGTTTTTGTCTGAAAAGAAAAACAGAGTTTATCGGGGTCATTTCAATGAGGAGATTGTCATTACCGCAGATACTGTGGTTGTCTTTAATGATCTCATTTTGGAAAAACCCAACGATGGAGCGCATGCCATGGAAATGCTACGATTACTATCAGGCCAAGCCCATTCAGTGATAACAGCCGTAACAATTTCCAATGATTTAAAGTCAATCAGTTTTCAGGAAGAAACGATGGTTACTTTTCGTGTGCTATTGCCAAAAGAGATTGCTTACTATGTGAATAATTTCAAGCCCTTTGACA
>JAJCYL010000221.1 GCA_029262955.1 Cytophagales bacterium
ACAGTGCCAATAAAAACATTGATAGCACCAGCACCGCCATCTTCTACGGATTGAATGATGGCTCCTGAATTTAACTTTTGATCTGTTATGACAATCATGATTCAACCTCCACTTACCGGCGGAATAAGGACCACCTCATCACCCTCGCCAATAATTTGATCTGGTTTGGCATATTCATCATTGATGGCTACCAGTAATGATTTCAATTTTAAAAACTCCGGATAATCTTTTTGAAGATTTTGTATGAGGCTTGCGGAATTAAGCTCGCCACTGACGTCATATTGAATCTCGTTACTTCCCAGGATGTCCCTGGCTATTCCGTATGCAGCAATTTTTAATATCATGATGGTGCTAAATTAACGCAAAAGATCTCTTTAAAGATTCCTTTTTTAATTTTAAAACTGTATCAAAAACAAACACTTACAAACTCATTTGTTTTGGATGCTTCGTGTATATATCTGATAAACAGTAAGTTGTAACCCTGGCATTGCTTTTGGTAAGCGTAAGTTGATATTATTGGAACGATCACATTTATTTAATACATGATTCGGAACTACATCACTACAGCCTATAGAAACCTACAAAGAAATAAAGTCTATGCAGTACTTAACATAGCAGGGCTGGCGTTGGGTGTCGGCTGTGCATTGGTAATCTATAAGGTTATTGATTACGAACTCAGTTTTGATAGGCATCATTCTAATTATGACAATATCTACAGGGCCGTCCGGATTACTGAAAGGGCGGAAGGGGAGAATCACGATTCAGGCTCGTCACATCCTTTGGCGGCTGCTCTTAAATCAGAATTTCCTACTATTAAAGAAACAGCGTCTATTGACTATCAGGAAGATATTCAAATCAATATTAAAAATGATGCGGGTATCTATCAACGATATTTGGACGAGAGTGGAGTCGTATTTGCGCAACCTGAAATATTCAAAATTTTTGACATAACCTGGTTAACCGGTAATCCAGAAGAAGCTCTAAAGAATCCAAATGAGGTAGTTCTATCCACCAAATGGATGTCAAAGTTTTTTGGGTTAGATCGGAGTGAGGCGCATCAGGCAATGGGTAGAATTGTCAATATTGATGGCAAAAAAGACCTGGTTGTAGTTGGTATTTATGAGGACTTTCCGGAAACAACGGACTATCCTTTCAAGATGATGGTTAGCTATGAAACACTGGATGGTTTTAGTTACTATTATAATGAAGGGAAGAGTTGGACTACAGTTAGCAGTTCAACCAATTGTATGGTCCTCCTAAATAATGATGCCAATCCTGCTGATATAGAGAGACAGCTTCCTGATTTCATTGACAAGTACATAGGAGAAGGCAGGTCTCAATATCTGACGTTTAAGTTACAGCCATTTTCTGATATTCATTTCAATCAAAAACTATATAATTATCCGAGTAGAGCAGTAAACCCGGAGGTATTGCTTGCATTGGCAATCATTGGACTGCTGTTGGTGGTAACAGCTTGCATCAATTTCGTAAATCTTGCCACCGCCCAGGCAATTAAGAGATCAAAAGAGATTGGTATCAGAAAAGTCATGGGTGGTCATAGACTTCAGTTAGCATTTCAATTCTTAAGCGAAACTTTTATTATCACCCTGGTAGCGGTACTTGTTTCTCTTGGTGTGGCAGAATTATTGATGGTAAACCTAACTGATGTCCTGTCTTACCGATTACATCTTAACCTTACTTCTGAGCCTTTGTTCATTCTTTTTGTTCTTGGCTTGACCATGTTTGTGGGCCTTTTGAGTGGTTTTTATCCCTCGTTTCTTTTGTCCAGGATAGACCCAATTAGAGCACTTAAGGCCAAAATGGCAACTACTTCTACCGGTGGGTATTCTTTAAGACGGGCTTTAGTGATCTTCCAGTTTGGAATGTCTCAATTGCTAATAATAAGTACCCTAATTGTCTCCTCTCAAATGGACTACTTTCATTCGAAACAATTGGGGTTTGAAAGAGATGGTATCATGCTCACCTACCTGCCTGATAACAATGCGGAGAACCTGGATAGATTAAAGAAGGGTCTTTTGTCGCATCCAGAAATTGAAGCTGTAAGCTTCAACTTAAGTGCCCCTTTTGGCTTGTCTGATTCGCATGCCAATTTCAACTATTTACCAGCCAATCTGGAGGAGGACCCTCATGCTAATTTCAAACTGGTTGATGAGCACTACATAGATGTCTATGGCATGAAGTTATTAGCAGGACGAAAGCTAATGAAGAACGATAGCAATAATGTGGTGGTGAATATGGAGGTAGTGAAACTAATGGGTTTTGAAAATCCTGATGACGCCATTGGGGAATCACTTAAGGGTGGCGGTTTTGGGTGGTTTAAAAAAATGAATATTGTCGGTGTCCTGGAGAATTTCCATAGCAAGAGTTTAGCTGTACGACTGGATTTTGTGATCATGATGTATGGTCCAACCAATTTTTTCTATGAAGCTGGTATTAAGTTTAGAAGCTCAAGGTCTCGATTTGATGATGCTAGTAAAATAGTTGAGGCAGAATGGCTATTAGTATATCCCAACAATGTTTTCGATTTTGATTTCTATGATCAGCAGTTATTGGAACACTATGAAGATGAACAAGGGATGGCTAAGCTGCTGACGTTTTTTGCTGCCATAGCCATATTTATTGGCTGCCTGGGACTGTATGGACTGATCACTTTTATGTCCAACCAAAAAACCAAGGAGATTGGCGTTCGAAAGGCATTGGGTGCATCGGTGGCTGATATCCTGAAGATCTTTTCAAAAGAACTGATCATTCTATTGTTGGTTGCTTTCGTTATTGCTGCACCCATCGCATTATTCAGTATGGAAAAGTGGTTGTCCAACTTTGAGTACCATATAGAAATTGGCCCTGGAATGTTCATGGCATCAATAGCTATCAGTTTAGCTATTGCATTAATAACAATGGGCCATAAGTCAGTTAAATCAGCTTTGTCAAATCCCTCAGAATCTTTGAAAGACGAATAGCCTTAAACTTAATCTTAGATGATAAAAAATTATTTGATTACTGCATTACGCAACCTTAAGAGGAATAGAGCATACACGGTGCTCAATGTGTTGGGATTAGCCCTCGGAATAGCCTGTGCCGTCGTGTTATTCAGAATTATATCATTTGAAACTAGTTTTGATAATTATCATAAGAATGGTGATCGTGTCGCTAGAGTAGTCTCTCATTTCTTTTATGCTGGTAGTGATCGTAAAGCACCGAATGTACCAACTCCAATTGCAGAGGCCTTAAGAACGGATTTTCCACAACTCGAAGCGGTTTCAATGGTTAACTATAGTGTTGGAGGAAATCAGCAAATAACACTGATTGACCAGGCCGGAAACCCGCAGCTATTTAGAGAAACCGGAGTAGCATTTGCCGAGGCGGAGTTTTTCAAAATATTCGATTACGCCTGGCTGGCCGGGAATCCGAATGAGGTACTAAAAGACCCCAAAACCGTAGTTATATCTCGAAAAATTGCGACTAGATACTATGGACTCACCGAAGGGTTCGGTTCTATTTTAGGTAATGTTATCAATTTGGGCAATACGCACGATCTGACAATTGTAGGGGTCTTTGAAGACCCACCTATGAACACCAATTTCCCGTTTGAGATTATTATTCATTTCTTTGACCTGGATGGCTATAACGCTTATTTCAGGCCCAATTCCTGGGAAACTACTAATGGAGGTACTGAGTGCTATATGCTACTTCCATCTGAATTAACTGTGGCTGATCTTGAGAGAGGAATGCCTGACTTTATTGACAAGTACAATGCCTCCAAAGATAATTCCATGGATTTCAAAATTCAGCCACTTGGAGATATTCATTCGGATGGAACTTATTCAACAAGCAGCTCATCAGGCAATTACACGGGTAGAACAACATCAAAAGAGATGATATGGTCATTATCACTGGTTGGGCTTTTCCTTGTGGTTATTGCTTGTGTAAATTTCATCAATTTATCCACAGCACAGGCTTTAAAGAGATCTAAGGAGATTGGGATTAGAAAAGTGTTAGGAGGCGTAAGAATCCAGTTAATGTCTCAGTTTCTCGGCGAGACCATGATTATTAGCATGGGTTCAACATTAATTGCACTGGGGATCGCCGAAGTTTTGTTGATGAACCTTGAGGAAATATTAGGGTTTAGGCTTTTTCTCGGAATTTCAGAGGATGGGTTAATGTTAGCTTTCCTGGCCGTATTAACACTAATGGTAGGTTTACTATCTGGTTTGTATCCCGCCTTATTACTTTCGGGCTTGAACCCTGTCACGGCCTTAAAAGGCAAAATATTGCGCAATATAAATGTCAGAAGCATAAGTATAAGAAGAGGCCTGGTCGTTCTACAGTTTATAATTTCTCAGGCTTTCATAATGGCCACAATTATTGTGCTTTCACAGATGGACTATTTCCAAAGTAAGGACCTTGGGTTTAATAAGGAGAATATCATAATGGGACATATCCCTATAGTTGACAGCTTAAGACATCAGCAGTTTGAAAATCTTTTGATGGTTGATTCTAGAATCGAGCAGGTAAGCTTTTCCATTGGGGCGCCTACGGCCTTGACCAATAATACAAGTACCTTCATTTATGAACCTGCCGGAAAGGAGAATAGTTTTAATGTAAATGTAAAAGACGTTGATGAAGATTATTTGGAGCTTTTTAATTTGAATTTGATAGCAGGGCGGAACCTCATGAAAGGGGATGCACTTAAGAATACCATAGTCAATGAGGAATTTATTAGAACTATGGGCCTTTACAACCCACAAGATGCCATTGGAGAGCGCATTTCTCTTTACGGAAATGAATTCACAATAATTGGAGTTGTTAAGGATTTTCATGTTTACTCCCTGCATGAAAGAATTATTCCAATGATGCTCAGATATGGCCCTCAATCATTTTATACGGCTGCGATTAAGTTTAAGGAAAATGGAGAAACGGGAGGTAACGATATGACTTTTTTAAATGAGACATGGTCTCAAGTCTATCCCGAATATGTCCCTACCTTTTTTTACCTGGAAGATCAACTCAATTATTATTATGGTCAGGAACAAACTATCGCAGATCTTTTTAGAGTGTTTTCCATAATTGCAATTCTAATCAGTTGCCTTGGTTTATATGGCCTGATTTCATTTATGGCAACTCAAAAAACCAAAGAGATTGGGATAAGAAAAGTCCTGGGTGCCTCAGTATTAAATATTTTAAGGATCTTTTCTACTGAGCTAGCTTATCTCTTAATTGTAGCTTCATTGGTCGCTATCCCCATCACCTACTTCCTCTTGGACAATTGGCTAACAAACTTTACTTATAGTGTGACAATTGGTCCTGTGATTATCGCTAAGGGTTTATTATTGACACTATTTGTTGCACTGATAACCATGACCTATCAATCCATTAAGGCATCTGTTGCCAATCCTGTGATTGCTCTTAAAGATGAATAATGTTTAAAAACTTACTCAAAATATCATTTAGAAACTTAGTCAATAATAAAGCTTACACCCTTGTTAATATAGTAGGGTTGGCACTAAGCATGGCTTGCAGCCTTGTCCTACTGCTGTTAATAGATTTCGAAATAAGTTTCGATGGCTATCATGAAAGAAAGGAGAATATCTATAGAATAACTCAACATATGCAGAGATCCGATGGGATTCAATACAGCAGTGGTTCTCAATACCCAATGGCTAAATCATTAAGAAACGATTTCCCTGATTTATTGCAGGTGGCCATGGTCGAATACCACAATACTCCTGTAATTAGAATAGCACATGAGGATGGGTCGATTACCAATTTTACAGAATCTGAATCGGTCGCGTTTGTTGAGCCTGGTTTTCTTGAAATATTTGATTTTGAGGTTATAGCTGGGAGTTCAGAACAAGCTCTTTCCAACCGTGGTGGAGCACTTGTTTCTGAATCAAAAGTGAAAAAATATTTCGGATTAGATGATAAACAGCTGCAAGGGGCAATTGGCAGAACCTTTACGATTGATGGGGATCTTGATGTGATCATTAATGGTGTGATTAAAGACCCACCATCTAATTCCGATTTTCCTTTCCACGTAATTACTTCATTTGAGAGTTTTGGTGTTTTGGATGAAAGTTTTGATCTAAACAATTGGAGTTCAACTTCATATTATAGCAATTGTTATTTTCTAGCACCTGATGGTTTTAATATTAGCAATTTTGAAGATCAGCTAGTTCCATTTATAAATAAATACAGGGGAGAGGGTGCTTCGGAGCTGAGAAAATTTATTCCTCAACCACTTACTGATATCCATTTTGACCAGAGGTTTGGTAATTACAATGCGAGAATTGCCAGCCGGGAACAACTCTGGACAATGGGTGCGATAGCCCTGATATTGATCGTCGTTGCAGCCATTAATTTCATTAACCTGGCCACAGCACAGTCTACCAAGAGGTCGAAAGAAGTTGGCCTGAGAAAAATAATGGGTGGAACCCGAAAACAATTGATAGGCCAGTTCTTCCTTGAAAATTTACTGGTAAGCATTACTGCTGGCCTATTATCTCTGGTAATTGCCGAGTTAATGATAATCTATACCCCTAATTTGATTAATCTCGGTGGTGATTTCAACCTTTTTACCACCGTGGAAGCTTATCAATACTTGCTATTAATATGTTTGGTAGTAGGAGCACTCAGTGGAATTTACCCCGCAATCTTAATTTCCGGCTTGCAGCCTATTCGGATATTGAATTCAAGACATTCTACGATAACATTTTCGGGCAGCAGTGTGAGGAGAATGCTTGTTGTAGGTCAGTTTGTAATCACCCAGGTGTTAATAATAGGAACATTGGTTGTGAGGTCACAGATAGATTATTTTAATAATAAGCCGCTGGGGTTTGATTCTGATGCCCACATTTCGTTCGGTATTCCCCAAAATGATGCTACCAGTTTAGAGAATTTGAGATACAAATTGCTAGCTAATCCATCAATCCAAGAGGTGACTTTTACTTTGGCCCAACCACAAGGTGACAACTATTTTGAGACCAGCTATGCTATCCGAGGGGAATCTAGTTCACAAGAAAATAGGACTGAGGTTAAACCGGCAGATAAATATTTCTTTAATGTACTAGGTTTAGAATTTCTTGCAGGTAAACGGTATGAATTTGATGACTCGGCAAAATCTATTGTTATCAACAGGTCAATGATGGTGTCTCAGGGTTACGAGGAGCCCTCAGATATAATAGGCCAAAAGATCGAAGTAATGGGGGAGAGGTACCCTATAGACGGAGTCGTTGAAAACTTCCACTCTCGCTCTCTTCAATATGATATGACACCAATAGTTTTTGCCGCCTTGCCTGAATTCTACTATGAAGGCATCGTGCGACTTGAGCCAGGTAGAGCCGGCAGCTTAAGAGATGTGATAGAGGTTATTCAGGTATCATGGGAAGAGGTCTTTCCTGATGAATTGTTCAAACCAGTGATCATGGAAGACTTTCTGGCATCAAGGTACAATGAAGAGCAGCGGACAGCCAATCTGTTCCAGGTATTCACACTTATAGCAATCATTGTTGGGGTCCTGGGATTGCATGGTTTGGTGTCATTTATGGCAGTGCAAAAGATCAAGGAGATTGGGATTAGGAAGGTTTTGGGTGCGCGTATAGTGTCAATAATTGCATTTTTTGCTTCTCAATTCCTGAAACTCATGGCCATAGCCTTTCTAATCGCAGGCCCAATTGGATTCATTCTTCTTTCAGGTTGGTTGAACAACTTTGAACATAGAATTTCAATTCAACCGATTCATTTTGTGATTGCGGCCAGTGTATCAGCAGTAATCACTTGTATGGCCATTAGCTATCAGTCGATAAAAGCTTCGTTAACCAACCCTGTCAATTCTCTAAGAAACGAATAGTCAAAACTATGTTACGAAACTACTTTGTTACCGCATATCGCAATCTTCTCAGAAATAAAGTTTATGCCTTTTTAAATATAGCAGGGTTGGCCCTGGGTATTGGGTGTGCGCTGGTAATCTATCGTGTAGTAGATTATGAGTTGGGCTTTGATACTTTCAGAGAAAACTACGCTAACATATATCGTGTAGTACGGGAAAGTACAACAGCTGAGGGTATTGAATATGATGGGGGTGTT
>JAJCYL010000222.1 GCA_029262955.1 Cytophagales bacterium
AATGAATGACGAAAGATAAGTTTAACGATCAACCTCCAAAATGGGCTAACAAACTCCTTCACTGGTACTGTGACTCAGAGCTGGTAGAAGAAATAGACGGAGATTTATTTGAAACCTTTAAAAAAACGCAAGAGAATAAGGGTCTTTTTAGGGCTCGACTAATTTATACACTCAATGTAATTCTTTTTATACGACCCTTTACACTCAAAAAAAAGACGGAACAACTAACACCAAATCATTTTGCCATGCTAAAAAACTATGTACTAGTTGCCTATAGAAGTCTTATCAGGAAAATTGGTTTTTCACTAATCAATATCTTCGGGCTGTCTGTCGGTATTACCTGTTGTTTATTAATCTCCATGTATGTTCAATATGAGACATCATACGACAATTTTCACGAAAATGGAGATAATATTTATCGCATCGTCCTGGATCGAATCTATCCCGATAGAGAGGTTAGTTATGCGGTAATTCCTCATTCATACCCTCCTCAGTTGGTCACAGATTATCCAGAAGTTACAGATGCGACCATGTTTTTTAGCACTCGTGGGGGCTTCTCAGTAACCTTCAGACATGAGGACAAATTTTTTGATGAAGGAAATGTGTTATTCGCAGATTCCAACTTTTTCAATCTCATTACTGCTGAACTAATTGCCGGAGATCCAAAAGAGGCTCTTCGCGGGCCGAATAAATTGGTTTTAACTGAGACAACCGCTAAAAAATATTTTGGAAGTGAAGACCCTATTGGAAAATCACTCTCTACAAATTTTCTCGGTAACGGGCAGCAAACTACATGGCTCATTACTGCCGTTGCCAAGGACTTTCCTGAAAACTCCCACCTGACCTTTGACATGATTGGTTCCAGCAGCAATATACCTTTCCTTCAAGGGCCAAATTGGATGGCATTTGACGTTTCATCTTATATTGAGTTAGCACCTGGTACTCATCCACAAACTGTGGAAGATAAATTCCCCGAAATGATTAAGAAATATGCAGCCGGCCAAATACAACAGGCCACCGGTCAATCCTATGAAGAATATATTGCTGCTGGTCATGGCTACAATTATTATCTCCAATCGATTAGAGACATTCATCTTACCTCTAACATGGAATTTGAAATCAAGCCAAATAGTAGCTGGAGTTATATCTACATTCTCATCTCAATTGCGGTATTTATTTTAGTAATTGCTTGCATAAATTTTATGAATCTGTCAACTGCCAGATCCTCCGAAAGAGCCAAAGAAGTAGGTCTAAGAAAGGTCTTAGGTTCTCTGAAGAGACTTTTAGTCTTTCAATTTCTTACAGAGTCAATTCTTTTAAGTCTTTTAAGTACCACGCTATCAGTAGTACTTGTAGTCCTCTTACTCCCATTATTTAACAATCTTACTGGTGTTGAATTGAGTTTCTCCAATTATCTAACTCCGTTCAATATTGTTCTCGTTATTGTAGTTGCTTTTCTCATTGGTGGCTTGGCAGGTTTTTATCCTGCATTCATACTATCCGGCTTTACACCTGTTGCTGTGTTAAAGGGACGTGTACATACTTCTAAAGGCGGCACATATTTGAGAAATGGTTTGGTGACATTTCAATTCGCCATTTCTATCATTTTGATTGCCTCAACTTTCATCATTTATGACCAAATGAAGTACATCTCAGATAAATCACTCGGTTTTGATAACGATCAAATGCTAATCATTGACAATACCACAGCACTAAATGAACGGGGTGAAGTTTTTAGACAAGAATTACTGCAAAAGGAAAATGTAGTTTCTGCGGCATTCGCTGTATCCTTACCAGGTGATGTCCATTTTGGCTTCGTAGCGCAGTTACAAGGTGTAAATGAAACGCAAGTTATCCTTAGTACTGTCTTGGACGAGAATGCTTTTGAAACGCTTAATATTCCGATAATCCAGGGAAGAAATTTCAGTAGGCAATTCAACGATTCCCTGTCAATGATTATAAATGAAACAGCCTTAAAAACAATGGGTTTTACTGATCCAATTGGACAACGAGTGGGCAATGCCAACCCCAATAATCCAGAAGAAATTATCTTTTATACCATCGTTGGAGTGGTGAGTGACTATCATTTTCAATCGTTGCATACCAATATTGGCCCACTTGTATTCCTCCATAGCTCAAGTGCCTTAGGGCCGCAGGCACCAGCCACATTAAATAAGTTAGTAGTGAAAATTAATGACGAATTACCTGGTACCTTGACAGTAATAGAAAATCAATGGACAGATTTTATGCCAAGATCCCCATTTAACTATTATCTACTTGACGATCGTCTACAGCAATTTTACCAAGCTGAAAAGACGTCTGGTCAAATATTTTCATTGTTTACGACCTTAGCCATTATTATAGCCTGTGTAGGCCTTTTTGGATTGGCAGCATACACAGCCAGTTTGAAAACTAAAGAAATTGGAGTAAGAAAAGTACTTGGGGCATCCGTTTTAGGTATAGTAGTCCTGCTGTCAAAAGAATTCACAAAATTAATTCTGGTAGCGCTTGTTGTGGCAATACCAACAGCCTACTATGGCATGGACCTGTGGCTACAGGATTTTGCTTATAGAATTGACATCAGTCCTGTATCTTTCGTCCTCGCAGGCACCATAGCCATTTTAATTGGATGGATTACGGTGAGTTTTCAGTCTTTTAAAGCGGCCATCGTAAATCCGGTAAGGTCTTTGCGAAGTGAGTAGTATGAAGTTTGGTTTAAGTACTTGTCTGTTGCTAACTGTCTGGTTTACATCTGAGGCCCAGGAGAAAAACTATGAAGTTATTTCGACAGCGGTAACATGTGATAAACTACCGACATCTTTTGAAAATAAAGATCAGGCTTACGAGTTGATAACATCATCCAAATTCAGGTATCAACAAAATTTTAAAATTAGACGAAAAAGCGGACTAAAAGCTGGGGAATTCTATTCATGCGACAACGAAAAAGGATTTCTAATTGCCCATATTAATAGTTATTTTGAAATCTATATAGACGTATCAACCAATGATTGGGAAGCGCTCACTTCTTCCAATGATCCCGAAAAGTTATTACAAAGTTTTACGATGAAATACGTGAAAATGTAAGCGCCATAACGTAATTGTCTCAATTATTAGCTGAAAATGGATAGTTTTACGTAAACGACCAGCTATGTCACGTATAACTGCACTAACGGTAGTTTTATGCCTATCATGGGCATTTGGCTATACACAATCTTTTGAATTCCCATCCAAAGAAGGGAAAATCAGCTTACTGTCAGAGACTGGTCTAATTGTTAAGAATAATACCACAAAATTTACCGTCAAAAGTCTTGATGGAACGGATTTGAATGATTTAACTATTATCGCCATTAATGGATCCATTGCATATTCCGGATCTGAGTTACACATGAATGTAGCCAATGAGACACTGATTTACCTGCTAGCTCTCCAGACTGACCCTGGTAGTACAGCCTTTGAATATCATGATTTAATAGGTATACCCATTGCACCTTCCACCTACCCTTATATTTCGGTCTATGCAGACGACGTTCCTATTCACCCAAAGAGAGGATTGCCGGGCAATACTAAAAAAATCTCAATGAATTTACTTTATGGTGAGCTTCAAGGAAGCTGTCAACTCGTATTTGTCAATGAAGCAGCTGTCTCCTTTATTGACAGGCAAATAGAAGTTGGCGTAGCACGGGAACAAGGTAATGAAGTCTATGTCGAGTCACTACTAAGCAAGGGAGCCAGTTCACACCTGCAAATTGAAGCCAAAGCGGAGTCAATAGGATGTACAGATGATGCCGGTGTATTGAAAATCATTAGCCCAAATATCGATAAGACATTCGCCTACAATGTCACCAGCACCAATTTAGAAAGGGATGTTCAGCAAATTATCAGCCATATGAATGCAGAAAACAACAAACATGCAACGGCTGATGCCGATAATTAATAAGCCCGGATACTTACTCCCCGCATGAAATTGAGAAAAGCTTGATTAACTACCCTATTCCCACCAGGGGTTGGATAATTGCCTGTGAAATACCAATCACCAAGGTGTTTAGGACAAGCTTTATGGAGGTTACCCACCGTTTGGTATACAACTTCAAGCTCACAGGTCATCTCCTCAGGACGAACAATTTCTGCAATTTTTATCGAAATGGCTTCGTAAGAAAAAGGTTCATAAAGTTTCTGAACGTAATTGGGATGACCGGTTTTGCCTTCAGCCTCCGAACACTGATCGAACACTTTGTCTATTAATCCCTGCTGGTTTGATTCTTTAAGAAGTGCCAATACTGCCCTGAACGCAACAAACTCTTTCATTCTTGACATGTCAATGCCGTAGCAGTCAGGATATCGTATCTGCGGCGCTGACGAAACTATCACAATTTTCTTGGGTTCAAGTCGATTCAATGTCCTCAGGATACTCTTCTCTAAGGTAGTTCCGCGTACTATCGAATCATCAATAACCACTATTGTATCTTTCTTCTTGCGAATTACCTCGTAGGTGGTATCATACACATTGGAGACCATCTCATCCCGATGATCATCGCCGGCAATAAATGTTCGGAGTTTTGCGTCCTTGATTACCAATTTTTCAACCCTCGGTCTAAAGGAGAGTAATTCATCAATAGAATCCGTATATGGCTTCCCTTCAATTACCACTTCCTTTTGCTTGCTAACCAGATAGTCTTCTATACCTCCCATCATTCCTAGAAATGCAGTTTCTGCTGAGTTTGGAATAAAAGAGAAAACCGTATTCTTTAGATCAAAATTGCAGGCATTTATTACCTGTGGCACTAATAATTTGCCAAGTTTTCGTCGCTCCTGGTAGATGTCAGGATCTGAGGGTCTCGAAAAATAAATTCTTTCAAAACTACAGGAATGCTTCTTTAGCGGCTCAATAAATTCTTTTTCACTGTAATTGCCGTATTTGTCAATGATTAATGCGTGAGCCGGTTTTATCTCCTTAATTTCTTTATAATCGATGTCAAAAGCAGTTTTAATTGCCGGTTTCTCTGACGCTACAACAACAACTTCATCATCCGCATAGTAATAGGCAGGTCGAATACCCGCTGGATCTCTAGCTACAAAAGAGGCACCATGGCCAATTAATCCAGCCATAGCATATCCACCATCGAAGTCCTTACAAGCTTTTTGGAGTATTTTCTGAATATCAAGTTGATCTTCGATGATCTCAGTAACCTCTCTATTAGAATAGTGATCTTTATACTCATTAAATATCGCCTGGTTTTCCTCATCAAGGAAATGGCCGATTTTTTCCATGACAGTAACTGTATCCGTTTTCTCTCTTGGATTTTGACCTATATCAATCAGTATGTTAAATAACTCATCAACATTTGTCAGATTGAAATTGCCGGCGACAACCAAATTCCTGCTCCTCCAGTTGTTTTGTCTGGACATAGGGTGACAATTGTCCACATTATTTTGACCATGTGTACCATAACGTAAATGTCCGAGCCATAACTCGCCGGTAAATTCACAATTTCTTTTAAGCCACTCTGAATTATAAAAATCATCGCCGCCTTCCTTCGCAGCCTTTCGATATTTTTTCCCTATTTTCTCAAAAATATCTTTGATGGCAGTCGGTTCTACTGATCTGATCCGGCTAAAGAATTTGTATCCTGGTTCGCTATCAATCTTGATGTTGGCCACACCAGCACCATCCTGACCTCGATTGTGTTGTTTCTCCATGAGGACATACAACTTACTCAATCCATAAGAGGGCGAGCCATACTTCTCTATATAATAAGACAGCGGCTTACGAAGGCGAACTAAAGCAATACCACACTCGTGTTTGATGGAGTCACTCATACACTTTATGGGTTAATTGGAACAAAGTTAGCTTCATTATGTCGCAACATCAATCACTCGACCAAATATGATTGTTATAACCAGCATTGTTTTATTTAGTTTCATAATAACAAGCAGTGTCAGCTCGTTGACTCAAAAAAAAATGCCGTTCCAATTAAATCAGAACGGCATTTCTTTTATTATACAATATTAATTTCTATTGTGGTTTCTCTAACCTGAATGACCATCTACCGATAATGCCTTTAGATCTTCCATCAGTGATATCAAATTCTAATCTTAAACTTGTTGTGCTGGCAGTAATATCTACTACAACGCCATCACTTCTGGTACCCTTTTTTCCACCAGAGTCACTAACGAAAGCCCAACTTCCGCTGCCTGGCCAAACTGTATTATCAGCGGAACCACTTGTACTAAATGAAATGTTTGATGCACTACCAGCCAGGGTTATTGAGAAGCCTTCCCAACCTTCGGCCGCCACAGATTCAAGGGTTACACCCCCTTCTGTCACATTCCAGGCACCTCCATCGGCAATTAAATTGTTGACAATATCATCTACCGGATCAGTACCTGGTCC
>JAJCYL010000223.1 GCA_029262955.1 Cytophagales bacterium
TAACGGTGCGTTTTTTAACTGAACCAAACTCGCCTGGGACCACAGGCGACCGCTACTGAGATAAATCAGAGCAAGTAATATGTAAATTCTCCTCATGCTACGTTTTTCAAACCAGGCATGAAGTTAGAGAAGATTTCAACAAAAATTATCAAATTCTGGGGATAATAAGACCCTAATTCAGATCAACTGTGCAGCCCGCATTCGGTCTTGGAATTGTTCATCCACCGCCCGGTCCTGCCAGTTCCTTTTGAGGTACAGTGTGTGCAACCAATCGAATCGTACCCTTGATGTACCAGATCGTGAATGGGAAGGTCGTACAACTGTAGGTACAATGCGGTCTCTTCCTGTGTCATGTCTAATAAAGGATGAAATTTTACAATGTCCTTGGTTTCCTCAAAGAGAGACAAATTAGCCCGATTGGCATTTTGAAAACGCAAAAGCCCCGAAATCCATACGTGATAGTCCTTTTTGATGCGATCCACCGGATCTATTTTGTTAATAAAGCAGCACAGATTCTGATTCTGTTCATAGGTAAAATTCTGCTCAGTAAAATTATGCCTGTTGCTGGCCGCTTTCAGATCTACCACATTGAGGTTAAATTGCTCTGCCAATTGATTCCTATATTCTATTGTTTCAGTAAAGTGATAGCCCGTGTCAATAAAATGGATTTGTTGCTCAGGTCTGACCTGCCCAATCATATGCAATAAAATTACCGAGGTAGCACCAAATGAAGAAGTGAATAAAATTTTATCCTCTGGATAATGTTTGTACAGCTCTTCCAATCGCTCTATTGGGGACAGTGATTCATAGTGATTATTGAAAAATTGCAAGTTCATGACTCTGTTGGTTTTGCTTCTAACAGTTCAGTAGTAATCTCATTCAGGCGATTGACCTTATATTCAAAATCACCTTTCAACGTATCTCTAATCGTTTTTAGGTTCTCAATCAGGTCATCTAATTCTTCCGGTAGGGTTTCCTCAAATAGCTGCCGCAGTCTTTTTGATACTGTAGGCGAAAGGCCATTCGTAGATATCCCCAATTTTAAATTTCCCTTTTTGACCGTTGACCCCAGGTAAAAATCACATTGATCAGGCGTATCGGCTACATTAACTAAAATACCCTTCGTCCTGGCTAACCTTTTGATTTTAACATTAGTGTCATGACTGTTGGTTGCAAGAATTGCAATGTCAATTTCTTGCAGGTCTGATGAACGAAAGGGTCTTTGAATTAAAAGAATTCCGGGGAACTGCTGGGCCAGCACTTTAATCTCATCCGTTATTTGAGGAGCTACCAATTTGATATTCGCCAAAGGATCGTTTTTTAGTAACGCAGAAATCTTCTCAAGACCTACATAACCACCACCAACTATCAATGTCTCAAGCTGATCCAGTTTTAAAAAAACCGGAAAAAGCCTATTACCTCTAATATCACTCTTAATTAGGGTCATAAGTATGTTTCGGTTATAGCCTTCACCTTCTCATAAAATCGTGGATGTGTACCTACCGCTTCCCCGATCACAATAATTCCCGGGGCTACGATTTCATTCTTTTGAGACCTGATATTTTCAACGGTCCCAAAAATTACCTTTCCATCCTCCAATGATCCTTTCGAAATAATGGCGAGCGGAAGATCCTTCTTACCCTGCTGGATAAAAATCTCCGATATCTCATCAAGCTTCCGCAAACCCATCAATACTACCACCGTAGCCGTGGATTGGGCGGCCAACCGAATATCATTGGAAAGCTGACCACTAGAGGTAGTGCCCGTAATTACCCAAAAACTTTCATTAACACCACGAACAGTGAGTGGTATTCCATAATATCCGGGAAGATTAATACTTGAGATACCTGGTACGACCTCAGTTTCTACTCCAAAAGTCTCGACAAATTCTATTTCCTCTTTACCACGCCCGAATATGAAAGGATCCCCTCCTTTTAATCTAACTACCAACTTGCCGGGCAGGGCATATTCCAGAATTAATTCATTTATTTCCGCCTGTTTAAAGCTATGGTGGCCGGCTCTCTTTCCAACGTGGATCTTCTTCGCGGATGGAGCATAGTCCAACAAATCCGGATGTACGAGAGCGTCATATAGAACCACATCAGCAGTCTTTAAGGCTTTAACCCCCTTTAAACTTATCAATTCCGGATCCCCAGGACCAGCCCCAACTAGTGTTAATTTCCCTCTCATACTAAGCTTTGTAAAAGTTATCAATGACCAATTTATTCTCTAGTGTAGCATTCCCTTCTACTTGAATAGACCTCACGTGCATAAGCTTTTTCAAAAATTGTTGGGCCTCCTTGAAGTATTGATTGGCGAACAATTCAGTTGGCTCAGTATTATTTATCTGTAGCACCGTGGATCGGAAATCATCGTCTAATTCAAACTCTCCGGTCTTTACATAATGCTCATCAAAGTCGGTAATGATCTTATCATGAGTATTGCAGGCAATATCTTTACTCAGCAGTAATGCCTTGGCACCAATTACAAATGCGCTATAGCTATTGTAAATAGAATCAGCATATTTACCTTCTTCAATTCCTTCCTGAGCAAAAACTATTCTCTCCTCAACGTCTCCTACTATTGTTCCAACCATGTCATACGATACACCAGCACATTCCCCAACACCAATTTCCGGTACGAACTTATCATTGTGACCCCAATCAATGAATTCAGTGGCATTCAAGGTTTTCAACTCAGCCAAATGTTTTAGCAGGTTGTAGAAATACATTTTACCCTGTCGTTGGTAAAAGTCGTTGAAGTATTCGCCCTGCGTTGAATTGGCCTCAAAATCATTGAGCAAAACTCTGACCGCATCTGGTATCCTTTTGGTGGGTAGCTTAATGACTTTGTCAGCTATGAAACCCTTCCCGGATTGATCAACCCCTCCTCCGATAACTACCTGTAAAGCCGGCACGATAAACTCACCATGCTTAATTGAGCTGCCATGAAATCCAATGTTGGCAATCATGTGCTGACCACAAGAATTCATGCATCCTGATATTTTGATATTGATATCAGAATCCTTAATCAAATGTGGAAATTCTTCACGGATCAATTTTTCCAGTTCAACTGAAATTCCTGTTGTATTTGTCACCCCGAGGTTACAGGTGTCCGTTCCAGGGCAGGCAGTGATATCAGCGGTTGAACCAAAGCCGGTTTCAGCAAGGCCCAGTTGGTCGAGCTTTGCAAATAAGTATGGAAGAACATCCTTTCGGGCATACTTCAGCTGGAGGCCTTGATTGACGGTGACTCTTATGTCATCTGCCACGAATCCTTCAATTGCATCAACAAATTTTCTAGCAGTGACAGAACTAATATTACCCAATTGTAATTTGACATTAACTCCGTAATAGCCCTTTTGCTTTTGTTCAAATACGTTGGTTTGAAGCCATTCTTTGTACTTCACTTCATCCACGAAATAGCTCCCTGTAATCTCTTTCTCCTCGGGAATCTCTGTTTCCGGAAGAATATTGGGATCGATTTGATAAGACTTATAAGGCAGTCCGGATTTTTCTTCTTCAATCAAACTTAGAAGCCTTTCAATCCCCAATCCTTTCTTAACTTCCAGCAGATATTTCATCCTTGCTTTATGTCGTTTTTCACGCTCCCCATAGCGATCAAATACTCTTAGTGTCGCTTCCATAAAAGGAATTAATTGATCTTCAGGTAGAAACTCATAAGCAGTTTGGGCAATCATTGCCTGTGCCCCTAACCCCCCACCAAGAACGACCTTAAAGCCTTTTTCTCCATTCTCAACTCTTGGAATAAACCCAAAATCATGAATGTATGTATAGGCGGAGTCTTTTTCGCTTGAAGAGAATGCTGGCTTAATTTTTCGGCCCATATCCTGGCAAACCGAGTTTCTTAAGAAATACTGAAAGGCTGATTCCGCGTAGGGCGAAACATCAAAAGGCTCATCTGGATCTATTCCCGCTTTGGCAGATGCGGTGATATTTCTTACCGTATTTCCACAAGATTCACGAAGTGTAACTCCAACTTCTTCAAGTTTGGACCAAACCTGCGGAGAATCATCCAGCTTAACATAGTGAAGTTGGAAGTTCTGCCTGGTAGTGGCATGCAAATTTCCATTACTGAATTCATCCGAAATATTGGCAATTTGAACAAGCTGTCCACCTGTTAGCTTTCCATAAGGGATTTTGATTCGAATCATTTGGACTCCTATTTGCCGCTGACCATAAACCCCTCTGGTCAATCGGTAGGCCTTAAAACGATCTTCAGGAATTGTTCCCTGATGAAATTGTTCAATCTTCTGCTCCAAGACGGTTATGTCCTTTTGAGCGCTTCCTGATACCTTCTCTAATAATTGTGAACTCATTTTCTGATAATTTTTTGATAAAAAAAGCCTCTGCAGGATTCCTACAGAGGCTTAGATTTTATTCTTATTGTGTTTTAAACTAAATCTTATGCTCTATTTCGGGATTGCCTGTCAAATGATGACTGTCAATACAGCAACAACATGCGCAACAACACATTTCTGTGTTTTTCATGTTCATCAAATGCAGACTGTTGTGATTCATTTCGTCTTGCGAGTTAATCTTATTACAGCTATTTCTAAAAAAATGTTTCATCTCTTACAAAATAAATCTATGCTTCAACCATTTTAGTGGCTCTCAAAGCTTCTTCAATGTCTTCCAAAATATCGTTGACATTTTCTAATCCAACGGAAACTCGAACCATCCCGGGTTGAATGCCAACCGCCAGGCGCTCCTCTTCTGTCAATTTGGAATGAGTGGTAGTTGTGGGATGTGTAACAATTGTTCGCGTATCACCCAAGTTGGCTGAAAGTGACAACCATTTGAGGCTGTCTAAGAACCTGGTAACTCTTTCCAACCCTCCCTTTACAACAAAAGTCAAAATACCGCCACCATGAGACATCTGTTTTCTGGCTAATTCGAATTGTGGATGGCTTGGCAAAAATGGGTATTTAACCGATTCTAATTCGGGATGGTAGTCCAGGCACTCGGCAATCCTCAGGTCATTATCACAATGCTTTTCCACTCTCAATGCCAATGTCTCCAAACTTTTCGATAATATCCATGCATTGAAGGGAGACAATGAAGGGCCGGTGTGTCTGCAGAAGAATCTTATTTTTTCGATCAATTCCTTATTTCCTAAAATAATGCCACCAATTGTTCGACCCTGCCCGTCAATATATTTGGTTGCTGAATGTACGATTAAGTGAGCACCATATTTCGCCGGCTGCTGTACATATGGCGTGGCAAAACAATTGTCAACGATCAGAATTAAACCGTGCTTTTCTGCAATTGTTCCCAGCCATTCCAGATCAATCAATTCCAACCCGGGATTGGATGGAGTTTCAACATAGATCACTTTTGTATTTTTGGTAATTGCTTCTTCCCATGTATCCGGTTGATCCGCATCAACATAGCTGGTCTCAATTCCCCATTTAGGAAAAATTTGGGTAAATAACTGATGGGTTGATCCAAAGATTGCTCTCCCGGACACGATATGATCTCCGGACTCCAGCAATGCACCCATACTGGCAAATACAGCAGCCATTCCGGATGCAGTGGCAAAACCGTCCTCGGTGCCTTCCAAAAGACACATTTTTTCGATGAACTCAGAGGTATTTGGATTAGAAAATCTGGTATAAATGTTACCGCCGACTTCATCGTTAAATAAAGCCCTGGCCTGTTCGGCGTCTTCAAATACGAAGCTTGACGTTAAGTAAAGAGGCACAGAATGCTCCCGGTTAGCCGTTCGCTTTGACTGAGTTCTAATTGCTTTCGATTCAAAGTGGTTATATCCGTTTTCCACAATACATTTCGTTGCATGGCAATTACGCCATCGATTTAACAATTACAATTTGCGAATAATCAATAACAATATTGATTAAAACGCCCTTAGAAATATGAATGGATCATTAACTAATCAATCTATATTTCCCATCATTCTGGGGAGGATTTGGCACCTTGTCCTATCAGGGGGCAGGTTGCCAGAGTTTCATAGAGCCTCGTCTCTCCACTCTTCTTTATAAATCAATTATCGAGATATGTTTCAATAACTGAGAGTGCAATATTCTTCCACAAAATCGGAAAAACCAAAAACCTACTTAAATTTTTTAGATATTGTCCATTTATAATACTTGTTTTCGTCATAAAAATGAAGCTCCTGGATCGCATGAAAAGTCTGGTAAAGAAATATGAAATTCTGGCAAGAAAAGATCAGGTCTTCGAGGCACTGACTGAACCCATAACCATTTCACAATGGTCTGGGGATGAGGCTTTTATGAACCCGGTTGATGGAGGAAAATTTTCACTTTGGAGCGGAAGCATCCACGGCGAAAACAAAGAGGTTTCGGAAGAAAAAATTGTTCAGAATTGGAAGGAAAAAGATTGGAAAAATTATTCTACTGTTATTTTCAGTTTGAACGAAATAAATGGCAAAACAATACTTGAGATGAAACATCTGGACATACCTGATAGGTCGTTCGAATCAATAGATGACGGCTGGGATAGATATTATCTTGGTCCACTTAAGTTACTTTTAGAGCGTAAATAAATTGTGAACTAACACTAATTAAAAATGAAAGAATTTCTTTACATATTCAGAGGTGGGGATTCCGGAAGAACGGACCAGTCACCAGAAGAGATGCAGGAGCACATGCAAAAATGGGGTACCTGGATGGGGCAAATGGCCCAGGAAGGAAAATTAGTCCGAGGAGAACCATTACAGGTAGCAGGCAAAGTATGGTCAGGCGTGGACAAAGTGCTAACCGATGGTCCATATGCGGAAGGAAAAGAAATTGTTGGTGGATACCTTCTGGTCAAAGAGGCTGATCTTGAAACCGCTACGGCCATGGCTAAAGGTTGTCCAATACTAGAAAGAGATGGAACAGTCGAAGTGAGAGAAATTGCCCCCTTACCAGGAATGGAATAAGTCCGGAGAGAGTATATGTCATTTCATTTTTAAGCCTGGCAACAGGCTTTTTCTTTTTATCCTTTCTAAATTCATACCACTAATGAGCGAAACAGGAACATTAGGGAGTACTGCCGAATTAGTGGACCATTTCTTTCGTCATGAGTCGGCCCGGGTTATTTCTCACCTAACTGCTCATTTCGGAACCCGTCATTTAGAGGAAGCTGAAGATGCAGTGCAGGAAGCGCTGATCAAGGCAATGCATTCCTGGCCAAGGGGAGTTCCCAACAATCCATCTGCCTGGATTTTGACTGTAGCCCGTAATAAAATAATTGATACGCTTAGACGGAATAAGAAAATCGTTGCCCGGGAAGAGGAGGACCTCAATCGCAAAATTGAAGCAGTAGGGGAATCAACAACTATGTCGGACGTTGAATTGGAAGACTTTCTAAAGGATGATTTATTGAAAATGATGTTTGCCTGTTGTGATCCCTCATTGACAGTTGAAAGTCAAATCATTCTTACACTCCGTATCTTATGCGGTTTAGGTAATTCTGAGGTAGCCCGGGCATTGATTAAAAATGATGAAGCCATTGCCAAAGCATATACCAGAGCCAAACAAAAACTGAGAGATTCTAAAATTGTGCCTGCCGTTCCTACCGAAGAAAAAGCCAAAGAGCAATTAACTGTAGTACTCAAAGTACTTTACTTACTATTTAATGAAGGTTATAAAAGCTCATCAGGCAACGATCTGATTAAAAGAGACCTTTGTCTGGAGTCTATGAGACTGACAAAAATATTGTGTGATAGCCCCTTTGGGAGAAATCCGGAACTAAATGCACTTATGTCCTTAATGTGTTTCCACACTTCACGGTTCGAATCCAGAGTTGACAAGCACGGGGCGTTACTTACCCTCAAGGAACAGGATCGGTCGACCTGGAATGCTGAATTAATAGAAATGGGCTCCTTTTATTTTCAACGCTCGTTTGCTAATGATTTCTTTGAGACAATGACAGAATATCACGTGTTGGCAGCAATGGCGGGGTTGCATTGTCAATCAAAGGATTATGAATCAACAGATTGGGAACAACTACTTGGTTTATACGATTTGCAAATGGCTTCAAAACCATCACCAGTGGTTGAATTGAACAGGCTCGTAGTTTACGCCGAGGTGCATGGAGCAAATAAGGCACTAACGGAATTAAGTAAATTAGAAAATCAAGCTTTTCTATCAAGCTATTATCTTTTTTATGCGGTTAAGGGTGATCTTCTTTCCCAACTAGAAAAAACGGATGATGCTTGTGAGGCGTTATCGAAAGCAATTGAATTGACTGAGAATGCTACAGAAAAGAAGCACTTAGAGAAAAAATTAGCCGCACTAATCGTGTAACGTCATTTCTTCCGGATCAGGCGGCCATCATACCAATACCAATCTGCTCTTGTTATTTTGGGATTGAAACTGGGATGCCGGGGGTTCAGTAAAATATTATTCTCTAGTGGATTGTGAATCGAAGGAACCCGTAGACAAACACTGTTGAGCGACCTCAGCCACGACGTACCCTTTTCCTGGATGGATTTCAAATCGGTATCCCACCCTTCCGGCAAATTAGTCAAAGTCTCACCGTCGTCTTTCGTATCAATTGTCAAAAGTTTATAAGCCATGTTTCCCCTAACCCCCTTAATGTGGACTAAAAACTCCAGGATGGCAAGAGATGAAGTCTCGGCACAGTATACAACCGGATATCCTTTTTCGTTCCATCTGGCTCCATGAAGAGATGCCCCGTACCCTGATAGGTCATGTGCAAATTCAGGATGGGCAATTCGAAAAACGATCAAACGAAAATTCCATGTTTAATTCTTACAATAGCAGCCTGCACTTCTTGAGCACCATTGATAGTGGACATCATATCTATTGGTGTGAATCCCCCTAATGTAGGTTGTTCGCTTTTGAGCCAGTCTTTAAAATTGGAATTGCCACGAAAGGTGATCCTGCCTTCCTCAAGAATCTTATTAATGAAAATAAAACGATCGCCCTGATTTTTATCAAGTTTAGCAGATCTCATCATATTATAAAATGTCTTTTCAGAGATACCCAGCAACGAGGCCATTTCAGCCCTACTAATACCATAATTAGTTATAGCTTCTTTTACCGTACTTGATTTGATACTATTTAAATTATAAGATCCGCTCATTTCCGTAATATTACATAGATATATACGTAATATTACACAATATGTTTAAAATCTAGTTCAGTTTGCCCTAACGAGCTACTAGTAGTGCTTCAAGAAACTTATTGTGCTCTAAAATCGCTTTACTCATTAAATAACGGTTTTGCACTCTCTCCCTAGCGATTTTAACTATACTGATTTTGAGTTCACTATCAATCGCAAGTTTCTCAATCAACTCATAAAGTTGATTTACAGCATTATTTTCCACCAAAAACCCATTGACACCATCTTCAATTAAATCCGGATTGCCGGAGGCATTCGTGGCAATCACCGGTACTTCTAAAACCATGGCTTCTAATAATGACTGAGAAAAACCCTCCATATCTGAGAGTAGTATTTTGATTGTAAAAAGTGGGTAATGATTTAATGCCTCTGAATTTGAAACTTCTCCAGTGAAAAAAACCTCGTGAGTTGGAGGTAGATTTCCAATCAGCTGCTTCAAATGTGGATAACTATCCTCTATTCCGACAAAAAGCACCTTGACCGGTCTTTTAATCATTGATACAGCCTTCAAGATTTGATCCTGCTGCTTGATTCGGGAAACACATCCAATTACAAGATCCTTGTCCTTGATTCTATATCTTTTTCTTAATTCTTCAACTCTTTTCTGATCTATGCTCAGCCCCTTCGATTCAGGAATGCCATTTAGAATAACCTCGATTTGTCCGGCTGGTATTCCCGACCTTATCAGAAATTTCTTAATCGCAGGGCTTACGGCAATAATTTTGTCAGTTCCTTGGGCATAAAACCATGCCTTGAAGCACCCCCCCGTAGTGTCTGGCTTTTGTCTTCGAGTATGAATCAATATTCCGGGCATGCCAAATAACCACCGGGCAAAAATGGTAATGTATCGGTCGGGAGATGCCTGAGCATTAACGACATCTATCTTTTTATCCTTTACAATTCTAGAAATTCTACTGGCCGCTGATAAATTAAACTTTCCAGTCGAGCTAAAAGGGACTCCTTTTATCTGCGAACTCTTGACCAGATCCCCTAAAAAAGATCCCTTTTTATAGGCAAACCAAACATCATGACCGTTCTTAGCCAAGCCCTCAGCCAGGTAGAGAGCAGAGTAACTTGATCCTGCCAAAATGCCAAAAAAGTCTGTAATGAGAATACGCAAAAGAGATTGTTAAATATTAGAGCCAAGATAACAGACTCAACCCTTAATGTTTGCAGCCAATCCCTCAATTAACCTTTCCAGAGTAACGTAAATGATTTCGGAATCGATTCTATTATCTTGAGTCTAAAAATCTTGGATCTTAAAGATTATAAAATGCTACTTTTGCCCCCTTTTAAAATGAATGACTACCACTCATACCAGCTAGAAAACGGCATTAGAATACTTCACAAGGAAGTTAAAAATACCAGGATTATCCATTGTGGTATTATGCTTGATATTGGCAGTCGTGATGAAATGCCCCACCAACAGGGGATAGCTCATTTCTGGGAACACATGGCCTTTAAAGGCACTAAAAAAAGAAATGCGTTTCACATTATTGATAGCCTGGAATCAGTTGGTGGTGAACTCAATGCGTACACCACGAAAGAAAAAATCTGTTTTTATGCTGCGGCCCTGGACAAACACATGGACAAGACATTTGATATAATAACCGATATCACATTCAACTCGACATTTCCTGAGAAGCAAATTGAAAAGGAGCGAGGTGTAATATTAGAAGAAATGTCAATGTATTTCGATTCGCCAGAAGATGCCATCCAGGACGATTTTGATGAACTGATTTTTGAGGGGCATCAATTGGGAAAGAATATCCTGGGTACCAATCAAAGTGTCAAAAATTTCAAGCAAGAACGCTTTCGGGAGTTCCTCAATCAAAATTTGGATTCCGATAAGATTGTTTTTACATGTGTAGGAAACGTCCCTTTTAAGAAAGTGAAGGATCTCGCTGAAAGGAAACTGGGCGGAATTGCAAAATTTACAAGTTTACGCAATAGAGTGGGGTTTGATACTTATCAGCCTAAAAGAAAAGAAGTTCGTCGGGCTATCACTCAGGCTCAATGTGCCTTGGGTTCAACTGCCTTCCCCTTGGTCGACAAAAGAAGACTTCCCTTTTTCATGTTGATGAATATCCTTGGTGGCCCAGGGATGAACTCAAGATTGAACATGGCATTACGCGAAAAACATGGGTTAGTCTATGCGATCGACGCCAGTTACACGCCTTATACCGACACTGGGTCAATGGGAATATTTTTTGGAACTGAACCAAAAAAAGTAAACAGAAGTATCAAACTCACCTTGAAAGAATTGAAAAAATTGAGAGAGGTGAAACTAGGCACTCTTCAATTACAAAAAGCAAAGGATCAGCTAATGGGACAGCTGGCCATGTCAGAAGAGAATAATGCAAGTCTGATGTTAATGATGGGCAAAAGCATTCTCGACCTCAATAAGATCGAAAATTTGGAGGATATATTTCATCGCATAAAGAAAATTTCAAGTATAGAACTGAGAGAAATTGCCAATCAAACTCTGGAAGAAAAGAATCTTAGTATTTTGACATTCATTCCCAATTGATGAACTTTATATCCCATTAACCCTAAATAGTCTATAAAACTATTTGGGAGATTTATAGATACAAGAATAAAGATTTATAGACAGCGTTTAAGATAATTGACATCTTATATTCCGGTGTTAGAAATTGCACTAATTGAAACAGTTATTAGCCTTTGACTATTCGAATCTTTGTTCTTAATTCTATCATCTATTGATCTTTTTTAATTCCGTTAATGGACTTTATCGATTCGAAAATTCAGGAATACGCAGAAGCACATACCTCTCCTGAAGATAGCTTGCTACGAAAAATCAATCGGGAAACCCACGCCAACTTCCTCTATCCGAGAATGCTCTCAGGGCACTTGCAAGGAAGGGTTTTAGCTATGTTTTCTCAAATGATCAAACCTCATTTTATCCTTGAAGTAGGAACCTACACTGGGTATTCCGCCCTGTCTCTGGCCGAAGGACTACAACCTGATGGAAAACTTATAACAATTGATATCAATGAAGAATTGGAGGGTAAAATCACTGCGTTTTTCGCTGAATCAAACTATTCAGCCATGATTGATTTCCGTATTGGAGATGCACAAGAAATCATTCCAAAC
>JAJCYL010000224.1 GCA_029262955.1 Cytophagales bacterium
TTGTCTATCAAGATCAATTCCCTGCGGCTATATTGAATTTTTCCTTCTGATCTAAACTTATTTAGTAATGAGGTTACTGTTTGACGAGACATGTTGACGATCTCTGCGATATCATTGTGAGTCAGGTAATTGTCAACCACAATCTTTTCACCTGCTACACGCCCATCATTTAGGGCCATCTCCTGTAAAAAGATGAGCATCTTTTGCTCGATATCCCGGCATATTAGATAGTTCATGCGTCGATGCAGTTTCTTGATGCGGTTTTTTCTTAATTCATCAATTTGAAATAAGATCTCTCGATTTCTGGTCAGTAAATCGTTAAAATCCAACTCATCAATTACCGCAATTTTTGAACTATGAGAGAGTGAGAGCAAGTAACACTCATTCTTGGTGGCCAAGGTTGAAGTGTCAAATAATTCACCGCCGTGAAATAATTCCTTCACCTCCTGGTTTCCCCCTTCATCCACCTCAATAAGTTTGGCATGTCCCTCAAGGAGAATGATTATTCTCGAATCCACTAACGTGGAGACCTTAAATAGATCTTTCTTGCTTATGGTCACTAATCTTGATCGATGTGAAATTTCAGCACTCACCTCTGAGCTTAGGTTGAAATTTGTGTATAAATAGTGGCTAATAAGGTTGTTCATGTTTGTCGTGTTTAAATTTTCAATTCAGCCCTATTAACGTTTTCAGTTGTCGTCAAACAGTCACATGGTTATCATATTTTTATCACAAATTTAAATATACATAACTAGTTGAAATACAACCAATTAGTTTGACATTTGGTATTAACATTTTCTAAATTGTCGCCCTAACTACATTATTTTAAACCAAAAGGTGATCCTGCCGTGATCATTTTGTGACAATTAGCTGATTAGTTTACAATTGAATAATTGACATGAGTAAAGTATTAATCATAGAAGACGACAAAGAAATCGTTAATCTCCTGGAGATACATTTGAAAGACCTCTCCTTGAAAGTGTTGAAAGCATTCGATGGTGAAGATGGCCTCAATAAGGTGTTAACCGAGCAACCGGATCTTATTATTCTCGATATCATGTTGCCAAAAATGGACGGCATTGAAGTCTGTCAGCGGATTAGGGGGAAAGAAATTACTACACCAATTCTAATGCTTACCGCCAAATCAGAGGAAATTGATCGCGTACTGGGCCTCGAAATGGGTGCAGATGACTACATGACCAAACCATTTAGTGTCCGTGAATTCATTGCCAGGGTGAAAGCCATTTTCAGAAGAACCCAACTGATAAAGGATAGTTTAAGTGAGCAAAAAGTATCAATCATTAACTATGAAGGCCTTTCCATAGATGTGGAAAAACGCAAAGTCCTGGTGAACGAGTCAAGAGTAGAGCTATCTCCAAAGGAATTCGAATTATTGACATTATTAGCATCAAATCCCGGTAAGAGTTACAATCGTTCGAGCCTACTCAACCTGATATGGGGATATGAATTTGAAGGTTACGAACATACTGTCAATTCCCACATTAACCGTTTAAGGGCGAAAATTGAGCCGGATATGGCCAATCCAAAATATATCCTTACAACCTGGGGTGTTGGGTACAAATTCAATGAGGAATTAGACTAGGAGAAATGACAGATAACCAGACGCTATCAAATAAGTTAATTAAGAAATTGTCCCTGACTTTTCTGCTTCTGATCTTATTGGTTGGTACCACATACATTCTAATTGCCACCTATCTTGGTGACAAATATTTCGAGGAGACAACCCAAAAGCTGAACTCCGATATTGCCAGTCACCTGATTGAGGAGAAGTTCAAAAATGACTCTCCTTTTTTGGAAGATGGTTCGGTAAACAAACCGCTATTTGGTGATATCATGCATGATATGATGGCGGTCAATCATGGCATAGAAGTTTATCTGTTGGACAGTGAGGGATACCTTCTCTATTCGGTGGTTTTGAATCACAACCCCAATGAACCCATGAAAAAGGTCGACCTGGAACCGGTTCATCAGTTCATTGAAACGAAGGGCGAGAAGTATATTGTTGGAGATGATCCGCTCAATCCTGGTCAAAAGAAAATCTTTTCTGCTGCTAAATTCAATGAAGCGGGCCATGAGGGGTATATCTATATCATTTTGGCCGGTCAGGAGTTCGACGCTGTTACCGATTCGCTCATGGCCAGCTACTTTATGAGGTTGGGAACCGGTGCAACCATTGCCACATTGATCTTTGCCGTGTTGATTGGATTTTTAGCCATTTGGTATCTCACTAAGAACCTACGTGACATCATTTTCACCGTTCAACGATTTAGAGAAGGTGATCTTAAAGCCAGGGTTCCTGATGCTTCCGAAACGGACCTATCGGTTCTTGCAGAGTCATTCAATGGAATGGCGGATACCATTGTTGAAAACATAGAGACTATTAAATCAGTGGATCGGCTGCGTCGCGAGTTAATTGCTAATGTTTCACATGATCTGAGAACTCCACTATCCGTAATTCAGGGATATATCGAAACCCTGCAAATGAAAAATGACAGCCTGAGCGAAGAAGAAAAACTGAAATACCTGGACATTTTACAAAGCAGCTCAGAAAAATTATCACATCTCGTCAGTCAGTTGTTTGAGTACTCAAAGCTTGAAGCCAAGCAGGTGGAACCGGTTAAAGAGCCGTTTCTGATTTCGGAATTGGCTATGGACTTATACAACAAGTATCAACTGCTCGCGGAGAAAAAGGGAATTACCATTAACCTTGAGATTGGTGACAATTTACCATTAGTCTTCGCTGATATAAGTTTAGTGGAAAGAGCACTCCAAAACCTGATGGACAACGCCCTTAAGTTTACCCCTGATAAAGGAACGATTAATCTCGAGATGAAATCGTCATCTGAGAATGTTGAAATCATCATTCATGATTCCGGACCCGGCATTCCTGAAAGTGAGCAGTCCTACATTTTCGAGCGATACCGGAAAGCAAGTACGACCGGTACGAGTAGTGGCGGTGTTGGTCTTGGCCTGGCTATTGTCAAAAAAATCATGGACATTCATAACTCCACCATTGAGGTGATCAGCAAACCTAACCAGGGCACAACCTTTCAGTTCTGGTTACCGGTTTATCAAGGCAACCCGGCAGTAGGCTAATAAATGCCTTGTAGATAGGCAAACACCTCCATGAGCCAAGCCACACCCATATGGATCCATATTCCGCCCCAGATATTTCTGGTATAGTAGGCGATGATCCCTAATACATAGCCACCAAATATTGAGCTAATCGTCTCTCCCAATGGCTTCCCAAAATGCAAGAAGCAATAGGAGGTTACCATGGCCACTACAGCATAGCCGCCCAATATTCGGCTGAAGGCCATAACCAGGTAACCCCGGAATATCATTTCAACTGATACAAAACTTGAGCCATAGGCTAATTCATAGATTAATACCGTCACCCATTCTTCTAAATCGTTGGCCTCTGCAAAACTTGATCCGCGTGACCTCGTGTATCTTGGGTAATAACTCTTTATTTCACCCAGGAAAGATCCTATCGCCAGAAAAACAGAGGTAATTAATAAAAGAATAGCATAAGGTTTCCAATCAAAATGTCTGTTTCTCAACCCATAGAGGTTTCGGTCTTTCCCTTTCTCAATTAACAGGTTCACGATAATTAAAGGCAATACCATATTGAATAATGAGCTGGCCCAACGGGTAGATCTCATAAGAAAGTATGAGTCAGCAGAGGCCATTCCCTCAAAAAGAAATCGATGAAAATAAAACCCTCTACTGAAACCAAGTATAATAAAGCCAATAGCAAACCTTAACCAGAAGTCCTTTGAAGAGGCCCATTCCCGTTTTAGACCAAATGCATAAAGTAAAATGCAGGTCATTAAAAAAGGGAATGCCTGAAATAAAGACATAGCTGCCCAGTCTGTCATGCTGCGATGAAACTGATCGAAGAAATTGTCGTCTATATCAAAATAGTAGTTTAGAAAAATGCAGGCCGCCAGAAAAATCGCAGTGGCCAGGTAAAATCCCGGATTGAAATAGTCCTTCAGGTATGATCTTAAATAACCAATGATCTTTTTCATGTCCTCAACAATTGACACCGCAAATTGTCAAAATAGAACAAAAGGAGAAAGCCGATTAGCCATATCATAGGGATATAATTAGTAGAAGCCCTAATTTTAAGATAAATGGAAGCATTATTAGGAGCGTCTGGGGTTTTCCAGTCCATAGTGATCACTGTAACTATATTATATATTATAGTCATCCTTCCTCTAATGTTAAAAAGCAATGCCAACAGGTCACTTGGAGCATTGTTGACAGTTTACCCGATACTTTTAATCAATGCCCTCAATTTGCAGTCATCTCATGTCCAACTTGGGGTCATTGCAACTGTCACAGCACTTCTATACACTTTTATTCAATATTTCTTTAACGATAAATCAGCCTCGTTTCTTAAGCCTCATCTACTATCGGTCGTTCTGCTACTCATTGCAATCTACACTTTGGGGTCATCTATTATTGTACAGATTTCATCAGTGATGTTGGCCCTGGGCTATTCGTATTTCTCCTGGAGAAATATTCAGATAGAAGTCAGATCCAAAGGAATATCGTTTTTTAGAAATCCAGGTAAGAGACTCTCGTGGTTCCGCAATTTTATGCTTTTGCAGGGCATAATTATTGGGTTGCTGCTGTTTCATGTCAATTCAACTATTACCAGTGAATCGTACCTGCTAATCTTCCTCGTAGTGGCCAATGTCGCATTGATTTACAACCAAATCTTTAGCGAATCCGGTTTCTTTTCGAAAACTCATATTGGTCAGAAATATGCAAAGTCGTCATTGACTCCAGAGCAGAAGTTCAGTATCCTAAACAGACTTGAAAAATTGATGACTGAAGAGCGGAGCTATGTCGATCCCAACCTTACACTGACTGAACTTTCTGATAAATTACACACCACTCACCATAATTTGTCTCAAGTACTCAATGAACAGAAAGGTCAAAGTTTCGCTGAGTACCTAATGCAGTACCGGGTGGATGAAGCGAGAAAACTTATTCGGAATGACCCCAAAAAGCACTTGAAAATTGAGGATATCGCCCTACAGGTTGGATACAATTCAAAATCAGCCTTTAATGGTGCTTTTAAGCGCTTTACCAAGCTAACACCCTCAGAATTTCGTCAACTTAAGAACGTACGTGATTATCGGGAAGAACGCCTTGCCGGTCGAACCATACGGTATTACGGTACCAAACAGGGCAACTTTGATTTGTATTTAAATCAAATCGACATGGTACGTAACTTCTTGAAGATCTTCACCCGAAACCTGATTAGAAACAAGGTCTTTACTGCGATAAACCTATTTGGTCTGATTTTGGGGTTTACCAGCAGTATGTTCATTTACTTGTTCATCACAGATGAGCTTTCATACGATAAAAGTTTCCCTCGTTCAGAAGATATTTACAGGATAGCCTGGTTCGATGTGAGCCCCCAGACCCGAACACCTCACCCAATGGCTCAGGCAATGGTTCGGGATTTCCCTGAAGTAGAAAGTGCAGTGACCATTTCTCCATGGTATGGGG
>JAJCYL010000225.1 GCA_029262955.1 Cytophagales bacterium
TAGTACACTTAAGCATCCTCAAATTTTTGACCCTGAAGCTAGACATATCATTCTAAGAGGTGAGGGTTTTTTCGATGTGGTAGCTGATAAAAATAAACCATTTATTGTCGAGACCGAGCAAGTCTTTATCGAAGTATTAGGCACATCATTTAATGTGAAAAGCAATTCAATTCAGGAAAGTACAGAAGTAGCTGTTAGGTCAGGCGTTGTGTCCGTTTTGATAAAAACAGACGAGAATAACAATTCGGTACGGCTTACAGAAAACGAGATAGGGACATTTTCTTCCAAGGAAAATGCAGCGTCAAAGGGTAGGATAAGGAACCCGGACTATTTCGCAAGGAAAATGGGTAAAAAAGAGCTAACTGGTAATCAATTGCTGGTTAATGCTCTCGATAGATTGCCGCAGAATTATGCCAACGACTCACTCTTAATAAAGGGATTTTTTAGAGAAACCGTATTCAATAATGATAAGGCAGTTTTCCTAACTGAGGCAGCTGTTAATATTTATGACCGGGGATTTAGCTTTATGGAGGAGGATAATGGTTTGCCTACTGAGGAAGTGTATTTGCATGAAGTTAGAAAAAGCAATAACTATTCACCCAAAGAGATTAGAACTAATCTTAACCAATTCAATTCATTAACCGGAGTTCTGAAATGGAATAGAGTTAGATATTTTGATAATGAGTTAGAGGAGCGAATTGAAGCTAACAAGTACCACCTGGACAGTGTTGTTGAAGTAAACGGAAATTCAACCTATGTAATCGGTTTTGTTCAAAGTGATGAACACTCGACCTATGAGGACAGATACTTCATTGATATGAAAGGCCTGGCAATCAAAAGATATGAGAAAAGCTCCATTGCCAAAGCTGGTTTTTATCTGAAAAACCAATTTCGATTGGAGGAGGACACAACTTATAGTTTCAAACTAAAGGAGGAGGTAACATTTTATGAATTCGAGGAGTTTGGTGGAAAGATGTATTTAATTAACGCTGGTGGTCATGGTCTTGCTGACATTATCAATACGATAACAAATGAATCATGGGAACTTGGTATTGACAGAAGTCTGGCTATTGATGTGAATAGTCAACCATTTAAGAACACCCGATGGATGGACCCGAACCTAAGTCTGGAGCTTCAAATCGGCAATTACAATGCAGATTTTTGGGCTGATTATGAGTTAAATTATACCTATTCATTAGATCGAAAAATAGTAAACGATTTAGAGTGGGAAGTATCTTTAATGGATCAGTTCTTGAGGAATTTGGCTGTTCCTCAATAATCAGAAGCCAGAAGATTTGAGGAATGGGCCTGGAATTCGTCTCATTCGTTTAACTCATTAAAAGATGATCAATAGTTGTGAGGTTACCCGTCATTTACCCGTCATTTGATGACAACCATTTGTTGGTATCTTTTCCCTTTTTACAATTGCCAAAAAATTAACAATGAAGCAGCCTGAAATAGGAAGGAAAATCTCCCACCTACGAAAAGAAAAGAACTTGTCTCAGGAAGAGTTGACAGATCGTTGTAATGTTAGTGTAAGGACTATTCAGAGAATTGAGTCAGGTGATGTAACACCGCGAAGTTCGACAATTCGCATTTTACTGGCCGCACTTGATTACCAATATGACTACCTAAAGACATACGATCCGGTCATCAAAGAGCTTAAGAGTTATGGTTTGAGTACGTTTTTTCTAATGAAGGAGGTGCCAGCTAAAGAATTACTACGAGCACTTCAATTGTCATGGATCGCAGGTATCATTTATTTCGTTTTGGGCATAGTTGAAGGGGGACTCGAGTATTCAGTGTATGCAGGAGACAATTTAGATGATATGGATAAGGTGTTCTTTGCTTTTGTTAAACTTTGGGTGCTTGTCGCCTATTTTCTTTTTGCCAGGGGGTTTGTTGCCTTAGGTCTGATATTTAAAAATTATCTACTACGGATAAGTGCCTACATACTGATTGGGGTGATTGCTATAGTTGTTGCAACAGATATTTTCACCATCTACAACATTTCAGAAGAGGAGTTAGTTTTATTCATATCCATTTCTGAGGGTATTACTTTCGGGGGCACGAGTATTTTGTTTGGTATTGCACTTATCAGATTGCAGAAAAGCATGGGAAAAATTTCTGGTTATGCAGGCGTTTTGGAAATGATATTGGGCGCTAGCTTTGTTACAGTCATATTCTTTTTAATCGGCTTTGCCCTTATGATTCCAGCTATCGTGTTAGAGGTAATTCTACTCTATAAAGGCTACGAATTTTTGAAACAAGAGGTTTGATGACAGTTTAACCAGCCTCGGATTTGGTTATTTCGGATTTAGGAAATTTATTGATTTGAGGTTGTAATTGAGTATGCCGCTGCTTGTCAAAACTTTTGTAACGCTTAAGAAATTCCGGAATCACGCGTGGAACAGATGAATTAATGGCATTATAAAGCACACAAATGGCAACATTTTCTTCACGATCGATGGCAATTTGACTGACATAGTCATTCACATAGCCCCCATGATAAACAATTTCCTTGTCATCATATTTTAGAACTCTCCAACCGATTCCATAATAAGCGTCGTTCACACCTTCCCATCTGTGGTAACTCTTGCGCCCGCCAATCTTAACAACGGGCCTGAAAACTGTGTCAATAACCTGAGAAGAGAGTACATCAGGTCTGGCTCCCAAAAGCAATCTTAACCAGTTGCCCATATCTGATATCGAAGCGTTAATTCCACCCGCAGAAATGGCATTATAATATTTGTGGTTAATTGGTCTTGAGTAATAAGCGCTCTTAGTTCTACTCCAACGATGAGGAAGCGCCACATTGTCGTTTTCCTTAATCTCTTCATAGGAGAGTGAGGCATTTTGCATGCCAGCAGGTTCGAATATTTCACTCTTTAACCACTCAGAATAACTCTTACCGGTTTTTTTTGCGATGACCTCTTCGATCATGGCAAATGTCGCATTTTGATAAGCATAAAGCTTACCTTCCTTGCCATGTACCTTGAGTGATGAGAACTTAGGAATTATGTCTTTTAGACTCATTCCATCATCTATTAAGTTGGTGTAAGCATGTCTTCCAATACCAGTAGAGTGAGACAGAATATGCTCAACAGTTATCCTGTTGGCTTGAGCACTGTCTTTCAGGGTAAATTCAGGGATTATTTCGTTAACCCTGTCATTCCAATCAAAAAGCCCTTGTTCTATCAGTTTGGCTGCTAATATGCCGGTAAACCCCTTCGATAAACTACCAAGTCTAAAAACGGTGTTCCTATCCACCGAATCTCCGGAATTGACATTACTGACGCCAAATCCTTTGAGATAAGCAATAGATGACCCCTTGACAACCACAACAGCTGCGCCCGGGCACTGTGTCGTCTGCATTTCAGACTCTAAAAAGGACTCGAAATTCTGAAAAAATCGATCTTCCTCCGTATAAATAACCGGTAGAATCGGTGTTTTTGGAGTTGCGGGAGCTTTATGCTGGCAAGAATTGGTTGCCCAGAGGATTAAAATCCCTATTACAAGTACATTTTTGTTAGTGGTAGAGGGCTGTTTTGTGGCAAAAGTAAGGTTTTCTCGCTTCTTTGGTATAGAAATATTAAAGTCCCACTAAAAAATCACGAAACTCTTCAGTGTCATATTTCGCCATCCCGTGACGCTCAGCAACAATTTTACCCTCGGGCGAAATAACAAAAGTGGTTGGAATAACCTGACGCTCATAGACATCTGGAATTAAACTACCCCTGCGGTAAATAGGAAATGTAAAACCGTTTTTATCAGCAAAATTCCAGGTGCGGTCAGGTTCGTTGTCAACTGAAATCATTACAAATTCAATTTCCTGACCAGTTTTATCATAGAGGTTCTGGATATCAGGCATTTCAGCGATACAGGGGGCGCACCAGGTAGCCCAAAAATTGACAAATACGGTCTTGCCTTTAAAATCAGCGAAATTTAATCTCTCTCCTTCCTGGTTAGTTAATTTAAAATCATACGAAGCATCCTTTTGTTTAGAAAGAGGAATATCAACATCAGGTGCAAAAATTCCAGTCATTAATACTACACGTTGAATATTTCCTATCACCACAGTATGAGTGCCGGTTAGGTATAATCCTAATGGTATGGCGATGATTATCGTCCATTCTATCAGTTCACGTTTTAATTTTTTCTTGCTTTCAGCCATAGATTCACACCCATTGTAGTTAATACGTCTTATTTCTTAAAATAATTCCATTTACAACCTGTTTTTGAGAGGTTTTTTGAGATTTTTTATTTACTATGCTTAGGTCTAAATTTGGACCTAATCCTTTGAATCAAATTATACAACCATAAATATGAGAAAAGATTTCTTTGGTATAGAAAAACAATTACCATCTCAACTCGGAAACCACAAATATTATAGCTTATTCGAGCTTGCTAAAACGAAGCCGTCAATAAAATCCCTACCATATTCTATTCGGATTTTATTGGAAAACGTGATTCGAAACTATGACGGATTCGCTGTAACGGAGGAACACCTCGAAACTGTAATTGACTGGAAGAATACAGCGGGTAAAAAAGACATCCCATATAGTCCGGCAAGAGTATTGATGCAGGACTTCACTGGCGTTCCGGCTGTAGTCGACATTGCATCGATTCGTGCTGAAGTAGGCCGGAAGGGAAAAGATACAGGCAAAACCAATCCGGTGGTTCCGGCTGATATGGTAATTGATCACTCGGTGGTGGCCGATCATTTCGGTACATCCGGAGCTTATCAGAAGAATGTTGATCTTGAATATCAGAGGAATGAAGAGCGATATAAACTGCTGAAGTGGGGCCAACAAGCCTTTGATAATTTTAGTGTGGTACCTCCAGGCATGGGAATATGCCATCAGGTCAATCTTGAGTACCTGGCCAAGTGTGTGATAGAACGAGATGGATATCTCTTTCCTGATACCCTCGTAGGAACAGATTCACATACACCAATGGTGAATGGTATTGGTGTACTTGGATGGGGTGTTGGTGGAATTGAGGCTGAAGCAGCAATGCTCGGTCAACCAATCTATATGATCTTACCCCAGGTAATTGGCTTAAAGATCAGCGGTGAGATGAAGGAAGGAACCACCTCAACAGATCTTGTTTTAACGATAACCAAACTTCTTCGAGATTATGGCGTGGTTGGTAAAATAGTAGAAGTATTTGGTCCTGGTTTGGCCAATTTGGCAGTCACTGATCGTGCAACAATCTCAAATATGTCCCCAGAATTTGGCTGTACGGATACTCATTGGCCGATTGATGATCGAACACTCGACTATATGCGGAAAACCAATCGTTCGGAAGCACATATTGATATGGTGGAATCTTACGCCAAGGAAAATATGCTTTGGCGTGATGACAATGCGGAAATTGAATATACAGATGTTATAGAACTCGATCTTGGGATAGTAGAACCAACAATTTCTGGTCCTAAAAGACCTCAGGATAATATATTACTAAAAGAGGCAAAGCAACAAATTAATAAATTGTTGGATGAGGCAGGATCAAAAAGAC
>JAJCYL010000226.1 GCA_029262955.1 Cytophagales bacterium
AATAGCTGATGCTTGTCTGAAATAATCGGCAGCCATCGCATAGTCTTTTTCCTCATCATAGACTGCCCCAAGATTGTATAGCGCGTAGGAAACATAATAGTGGTTTTCGCCCAATGATCTTTTTCGCCCTTCAAGTGCAGCCTTGAAATACCCCTCAGCTTTTTCCATTTGGCCCATTCCACCATAACACAACCCAATATGCTCTGTAGACTGAAGGATGTACATGTGATCCTCATTCAATAATTTTTTCCTGATGGCGAGCGCTTTTTCATGTATAACCAGGGCTTCTTCATAATTCTTCTTGTTGTAAAGCACATATCCAATGCCATTGTAGCTGTTAGAAACTTCCAAATGATCTTCTCCAAGAAACTTCTTTCTGATTTCCAGTGAAAGCCCAAAGTATTCCAGGGCACGGTCATATTGAAGCATACGTCGATACATGATGCCTATATTATTGTAAAGCCCTCCTATTTCAGGATGATCGCTATGCAGTACTTCCAATTTCTTCTCAATGGCTCTTCTGAAGAATCCGATGGCAATATCATATTGCCCCTGGTACCAATGGCCCTGTCCTATTCTATCGAGGATAGAACCTAACAAGTAGGCATCATCAAAATCTTTCTCATCATAAATGTTTTGCGCCCTAAGACTGTGACTCATGGCCAGATCGATTTTGCCTTTCTGTTGATAGGTACTTGATATACCCAAATGACAATCAATTGAACCCCTGTGAGACTTCAATTTCATATTGATTCCCAGCGCCGAATCATACGCGGCAAGGGCATCGTCATACTCACCAGCTAGTCGTTTCCAGTTCCCTCTTAGAAACAATAATCCTGGCACTTGATTATCGAGTTGATGCTTTTCTACGATCTCTGTAAGTCTCTTAAAATTTTTCTCAAGGTCATATTCTCCTTTTTTCAAAAAACTCTCTGCAATATTGTATTCCGCGTTGAACAATGAAATCGGATTTCCATCCACTTCATATTGACTTTTCGCTAATCTGAATAAATTTATCGCACTGTCATATCTCGCCTCGAGGAAAGCCTTCTCACCCAATTGATAATTTGAGAGATCATTTTGGGCGAAAGATGAAAACCAAAGGCCCATGCACAGACAAAAAACCGACAACGATTTTAACGGCTTGCTCCAGTTATCCAGTGGGTCTAATAAACTGTCGAACCCAAATCTATAGATGGACGAATTTTTCATGGCTTCATTCAACTTCAGTTATAAAGTTGGTATGAAACAAGCAATGATCGCCTACCCGACTAGGGTAGTTTTTAACTATCCAATGGGGTAGTTTTTTAAAAAACCATTGAAATATGAGTGAGAAAGACCTTTCAGGTTTGAACGGCTTTGAAAGCAAAGCGAAGGGCCTCCTTCCTATTGGCCACACCCAGCTTATCATAAATATTTTTGAGATGAAACTTAACCGTATTTACGGACACAAAAACTTTCTCCGCTATTTCGGAATTAGTGAGATTACTGATAGCAAAACTTAGTATTTCAAATTCGCGCTCTGAAAGCGGTTGTTGAAGCGATTGGTTTAACCTTTCCTTGCTCAGCTGAATGTCCGATGGGCTGCCTTCCAACAATCCTTTCAATTGCCACCTCAGTTGATCAATTTCTGTCATCAGCAATTGATGCTTCATCTTGGAGCGAGAATAAAGGGTAATGGTGATAGCTACCAATGCCAAAATCACCATAGTGCCAAAAGCAATAATCCAATTGAACCGCAACTGCTGACGGGATAGTCTTGCGTTGGCAATCTCGTTTTTTAATCGCAAGATTTGATTCTGCTGCTCCGACTTGTCAATGGCATACTTCATCTCCACTTCTAGCAATGCCCTCTGATTGGCCATGTTGGTTGTGGAGTCTTCAAGGATTCTGTAATTGTTAAATGACTTGGCGGCCAGCGAAGTCATCCCTAAAGCATTGGCTACCTCATACTGAAAATAATAGGTCTGCTTCAATTCAGGGAGCATCTCTCTTTCTTGAGTCAAATCAATATTAAGATCAATTAGTTGCTTCGCTCTTTTATAGTCACCCATACCAATGCGTGCTTCAATAAGCACCAGGTTAACCACCATTTGATGATTGCTAAGCTTCAATCCATCTAAGTAGTTTCTGGTTAGTTCTGCCCATTGAATAGCGGTGGCATACTCATTCTGCCTGTTATTGAGGTTTGCCAAATCAATCCAGCGTTGCACAATGCTTAAACTGTCACCTAACACCTCTAATTTATCTAGTGATTTTCTTAGGTATGACTCTGCACTATCGAATTGCTGGAGGTTGATAAATATCTGTCCAATACTTCCCAGTCTATTAGCCAATGAATTCGCATTGCCCCGACTCCGCTCTAATAAAACAATAGATTCTTTGAGATGGTCAATGGCGGCTTTGTGATTGCCCAATTTGGCGTGAAAGTCTGCCATATCCTGCAAATCAAAACTCAATGCGGAGGTATCCTTTCTGGCCAAATCGATATCATAAGCTAACTCAAGGAATTCAATGCCTTTTTGAAGATCTCCCACTTTCGCATAGATGGTTCCCATATTGGAGTAGCCAGTAGCTATCTCGACTGAGTCTTTCAATTCCAGTGCCATCTCCAATGACCTTTGATAATAGGGCATTGCTTTGTCGTAGATGCCTAATTCCCGATAACAGAACCCTGTATGACTGAGGCATTCCACGAATAACTTATAATTAGGATTTTCAGACCGCTCATAAGCCCCAACTGCTAAGAGATAAGTGTCAAGCGACTGCTGAATGTCATTCAAAAAATAATAGGCATCTGCCCTCAATTGCAGCATTCTGGCCCGATTATCTTGATTTTTGGAATTAACCCATTGCTCAGATAGGTCAATCACTTCCTGATAAGACGCTTGTTCAATGAAGCTTTCCAGCTGCTGTATATCACTCAAATCCTGAGCGTACACCGTGGTGAGTGCTCCGACGCTTATAAAAGTGGTAACTATAAAAGTTTTAGTCCAAAAAGAAATCATCCAAATGCCTACTCAATGTTGATAATCGAGTAAGCATTAAATATAGATATAGTAGGTAACGATCCCTATAGTGTGTTTTCTATGTGCATGATCGACTTACCCAAAGAAATTACTCTACAACTGCACGAATGATTAATCGATAGTTGCTGCACATCAGTGGCCACTGTTTTAGTAGGGTTGAAAAACTGCTGGACCAAAAGCAAAAATTGAAATAGGAACGTCGATATTTGATGTGTTAAATTTAAGGTATGGCTTATATTAGAACTGAGAAGCATAGGGATGTTTTTCTTGAAACTCTTAGGACGTATGAAGAGTTAGCGTCTAATTACAGTAATTCTACCATTCAGCGACTTGACGTCGTTCTCATATCAGTTTCTTCAGGAGCAATCATCTTAATACTCAATTTTTTAAACTCCAACCCTTGTGTAACTGAAATTGTCGCAAAATTGCTATTACTTTCTCTCACTTTGTTCGCATCTACTATTGTACTTAATATGATCAACTTATTTGCATCGCATCGTGTACATACTAGGATGGCGGATTTATCACGATGTCTTGTCCCTTCAGGGGTCAGGGGTGCGAGGACCTCCCGTCGCTCCGATTAGCATCGTCGCTTCCCTCAGCATGACGTGTGTGGTGGGGATTGAGCACTCTTGAGGACCTTGAATCTATTTTCGTTTAGAAAATTCAGTCATTGGAGGATCATTAGGTAAATCCATGTTTGACCCCGGCATTCTTCAGCCTGGGGAGTTTGGATTTACTCGGGAGATACGGACTGGATTTTTAGAAAAGAGATTCGGGTCCTGCCTCGCCGGCAGGCGGGCTTGAACTCTTTGCATACTTTCTGTTTTAAGACAGAAAGTATGAGCCCGTCTGGCTTGAAGACAATAGAGATCACTGCCTCACTGGCAAGGTGAACCTCCGCAGGGTATGACTTGAATGCTGTTTTAGCATTTAGTTGGTACCTTGGCTTAATTCAATCCCTAACAAATCTCCATCAAAGAAAATGAAGACCATTACTGCAGAAGTCGCTTACCCCATTCAAGCCCTTCTTGGTGAGGGTAGTTATTGGGATCAGGACAACCAAAGATTATTATGGGTAGATATTTTGGGGCATAAAATATATACCTTTGATCCCAATACTAATGTCAATACCGGTTTCGATCTGGGTCAGGATATTGGAACAGTAGTCATGACCAATTCCGGGATATGGGCCTATGCAGACCAAAATGGTATTGGTTTTTTTGATCCCAAAACGGGAGACAAAAAGGAAGGCATAAAACCCGAACTCAACAATGTAGGTATTCGATTCAATGATGGGAAATGCGATCCCAGGGGAACATTTTGGGTGGGAAGCATGGCCTATGATTGCACCGAAGGTGCAGGCACACTATATGAGTTTGATGGCAAAGGAAATGTCAAGCAAAAAATAACAAATACCACTATTTCAAACGGATTGGTTTGGAGCGGTGACAGCACTCACTTTTATTTTATCGATTCAATGACCCATCAGGTGCACCAATACGACTATGACCTCATCACAGGAGACATTACCAACAAAAAAGTAGTGGCTACCATAGAAAAAGACAGGGGATACCCCGACGGTATGGCTATTGACTCCGAAGACCATTTGTGGGTGGCCCTTTTTGATGGAGGCAAGGTCATTCGCATCAACCCGGAAACTGGAGAAACTGTGTTCGAAGTGGCTGTTCCAGCTCCAAAGGTCACCTCATGTGCCTTCGGGGGAATAAATTTGGACGAGCTATTCATAACGACAGCCCGTGATCAGATGAATTTAGAGCAATTAGAGACCTATCCCCATTCAGGTTCATTATTCAAAGTAAACGTACCCTTCAAGGGGATGTTGCCTTACAAAATGAGTATGAGTGGTTGACAAGTTAACCATCAAATGGAGGCTGCCCTCTGCCTTGCAGGCAGGCTTCAGGGGTGCGAGGATCCGATAACAGAAGACTGCTAACACTCGCTCTACCGATATCGGCATCCCTAAGGGGAACCAGTGCCCATGGGCTTGTGAGTCGGGTTGCCCTTAAGGGATCAAGGGTTGGGAAATGCCGTCAATTAGACCATAGGAACGGGATATCTCGTCCTCGATACGGTAATAGTACCGGAAAGTCTCCCTTTAATTACCCGTAATCACAAAAGCACCCCAATAATAGGGATCACCATACTTTTCTTTCATAGCCAACTGCGCCGCCCGGAAGGCGTCTCGCTTATTATTGAGTATAGTCATTTGCTGGTAAAAAGCGATCATAAAATCCCTTGTTCCCTGGTCGTCAACTTTCCATAAAGAAGTAACCACACTTTTTGAGCCAGCTGCCCGAAAGGCCCGCTGAAGTCCATATACTCCCTCACCAGCGTCAAAATCTCCCAATCCTGTTTCACATGCAGAGAGTACTACAAGATCTGTGCCTTCCAAATCAAGGTTCTGGGCTTCATAAGCTGTCAGAATACCATCGTTTGATGCTTCCAAGACCTCAGCACTATAATAATCCACCACACCCGCCATTAATAATCCTGAGTTCATCATCGCATTCAACATCCTGTAACCTGGAGTGGCACTTTCGGTATCTGACCAAAATCCATGCGTTGCAATATGTAAAACGTCCGGTGATTGCAATTCATACAATTCATCTTCAGTGGCCTCTGGTCCTAGTAATTGTGTCACCCTCACTCCTTCTTCTTCCAGTTTGGTCGCAATTGACTTTATTTCATCTTCAGTTCCGGGTAGATCGGCGATGCTTGCGTTTCTAAAGTTTTTGGAGAATGATCGGGTTTGTAGATCCTCCAAATTGCCTTTGCTTGATTTGGCATATAGTGGCCTGCCTATCAATACTGCAGAGGAAAGGCCATTCTTTTGGTCATCATTTTTGATATTTTCTGTGCTGGTTACATTCAAGATCTCCATTTCATCCAGTAGGAACTCACCGGTTTCTGAATTTTTTAGTGTTGGTAGATTAATGAGATGATAAATGCCGTCAGGGGAGAAATATACTTTCATAATCCCTTGCAATTTCGATTTGATTGGCTTCCAATACTGGTCATAAGAATTAGCATCATCGATCTTTAGCCTAATGCTGTTTCTATAGGCGTTATAGTATCGTTTATCTAGTTGATCAGCTAGTGATGTAAGGTAGACTACTTCAGGGTAGTTACTATCATGCCTGATAATGTAAGCAGCGTAATAAGCTGTGTCGGAGTAATATATTTGATCCCGCCAATGAAAACGAACCATCTCCACGGCAGCTTCACCAGGTTCCAACGAAGCCCTGACCGACTGCCATTTAGGTTGGTCGATCTTCAAAGTTTCCCTAAATCCCACAGACGAGGTTGCCAGCCTGTTTTCCAGCTGATCAATTTCTCTTTGCAAAGCCTCGAGCTGATCGGTTGAAATGACGATTGCGACCGAAGAGTCTTGTTTGACATTCAATGAAGCAGCCAAATCCTTATTATCCTGCTGAGACATTTGGTACAGTCTGATCAGCTCTTGTTTTTTGGTTTGCCACTCTTTATAGAGGGCAATAACTTCAGGACTATTTGCTTTCTCAAATGCTTTTTTTCGCTTTCTTATTCCTTTAAATGCAATGGATTTGGTGAGCAATAAATTGTTATATGCTTTTTCCACCAACCTTTGATGAATGGATTGATGGCTACCAGAGGTCAATTTCACATAGGAATGATAGTTCTGGTAGCCCTCCCTAAGTTTTGTTGTGAAATAAGAAACAAAGGCTTTCTCACCGAAGGTGAAGATCAAGTCATTGATCCACTCAAGGTTTTGGTTGAACAGTCTGTCATACATCCTTTCTGCCTTCCTATCATTTCTATCCCTCATCATAAAATAGGCATACTGGGTATAAGGCAAAGTCGATTCATTAAAGTCCCTGACATTTGAGATCTGTGTGATCACCTCTTCAAACAAATCAGGGTATCGTTCATCTTCATAAAGTGCATATTGTATTGCCTTCTGAAACTGTTGAGCCAGGGTAGGTGCCGCATGCTGCTCAATAAATTGATAGTACTGATCCAACTCGGCAATTCTACTTTCCTTCCCATTCAAATCACCCCTTTTAGCGAGATAGACATTTAATAACGGGAAGTTTTGCTGTTCATAATTCGGGTAGGTTTCCTTCATTACTTTCAGCCATTCCTCACTGGCAAGTTGTGAGTCACGATAGTGCTGTTCTGCTTCATCATACTTCCTCAGAAACTCGTAACCAATGGCATTATTCAGCTTGCTGATAGACGCGTAAGGATTGCCAATTAGATTGTCTTTGTTCTGCTGGTATTGCTGCTCGTAATACTCAGCCGCCGACTGGATATATTTATAGTAATCTCCTATAAAGAGATAATAATACATCTGTATCATATCCTGGCTGGATTCATAGCCAGCCCTGGTATATTGATTGGCAGATTCCAACAATTGAATATTCAACTGAAGACAGTCCTCTACTTTTTCATATTGACCGGACTTCATGTAAAAGAAGGCGGGTTGGACCAGCGAAACGAACTCATTGTTTTCATAATCGATATGCTCAAAAGCAAGTGTGTAGTACTGTTCGGCTTTTTCGAAATCCATGTTCCTCTCGAAATAATAGGCGATAGCAGAGTAATTAGTGAAATTGACCAGCTCGGGATGTTGCTTTAAGAATTTCAGTGCCTCTTTGCCCAAATCCGGATCTTGTGATTTATAAAACTCCAATTGATATTCATAGGCCCATTCCAAAGCAGGGGTCTCGTATGTTGAAGGTTTTTCGACTTGTGTGTTAAAAACAATTTGAGCGTTTGCCTTCTTTTCACATACTTCAGCGAGTTCAGTGTCTTTAATGGTATCAAAAATCGCTTTGAGCATGTAATAATTGGCTAGGGACTGTAGCGTTTCAGTATTTTCCACCATTTCATAGGCTTCCATAGCGATTTCCCTGGCTTTCAATGTGTCTGCGATATTGATAAACACCGACGTGGTCTTGCTTTCAAAATCCTCCTGTGACTGTGAGAACAATAAATAAGGCAGTAATAAAAAACCAGCGATGAAGAGTCTCATAGTTGTGACAAGCTATTGATGGAATGTCTCTTAGAGAAAATTAATTGAAACAGCTTACAGTTGATACATTTTTTTCACTTGCACACTGTAATGAGAGGATAGCATCAGGGCTAACAACATATTAAAAAAAAAGTAGTGTTTCGTTTTGACTAAAGGGATACTAGTAATACCAGACAGAATTATTCCTCCTTCTCAGCCACTTTCGGAAATTCATGACATAGGCCAGAGCCAAATAAATGAGGACCGGAGATCCGATGGTCAGAAAAGAAGAGTAGATAAAAAAGAGTCGGATACTAGATGTGGGAATGTTCAACTTTTCTCCCAATCTATTGCATACTCCAAATGCATATTTTTCGAAGAATTGTTGTGCTTGCTTCATAGCCCTTTTATTACGGCATCAAATTTAACATATTTCGTCTCATTTTGTTCTATACCGTTGATTATATCATATTTTTTTCAGTATTATTGCACCTCTTTATAGATTAAAAACCTTAAATTATATCTGAAAGAACCAATCTAAAATAATGTAAAGATGATCCAAATGAGAAAACTAAACTTATTAATAGTATTACTCGCCGGAACCATAGTCTTCTCTGGGTGTAATAAACTCAAGAAAATGGTTGATCTGGCGAAAGAGCAGGATCTAACAGTGACTCCTAGTCCACTGGAATTACACGGAAATGACGTGAAATTCGAAATGTCAGCTGTTCTACCTCAAAAGATGCTACCGAGCGGTATGATTTATACCCTAAAGACTTTTTATAAGTATGGCACTGCACAGTCCGACTTAGAAGATCTTGAATTTAAAGCTGACGACTTTCCAAACAGCTCAACTACAACTTCTCGTTTGAGTAAGGAATATAGTTTCGCTTACACAGCTGGAATGGAAAGCGGTGAACTTAAGATTAAAGGTGTGGCCACCGATCCTCGAAGTGGTAAGACTCTTGAAACACCAGATACTCCAACTGTTGCTGTTGGCTTGATCATGACTTCAAGATTAGCTCAGAGTGTTTATGAAACTGCAAGTGCAGGTCATGGATATAACGAGGGTGAAGAATTAATTGCTACTAACATTGAATTCTATTTCGATAAAGGTCGTTCCGAATTAAAGCGATCAGAGCAGAGAAGTGATAGAGGCAAGCAGTTTGATGCATTCGTTGCTGAAAAGAATGTAACCAGAACTGTTACAATCACTGGTACTCACTCACCTGAGGGTGCGGAAAGAATCAATAGCAGACTTTCTCAAAATAGGGCAGAAAGAATTGAGAAGTGGTACAGAGACAACATGAGGAAGTACGACTACAAAGGAATGGCTGACTCTATCAACTTCGTATTGAAGCCTGTAGTAGAAGACTGGGGAATGTTCAAAGCTGCGCTTAACAACTACGACGGTATCTCTTCAGATGAGAAATCTGCGGTATTAAGGATCGTTAACGGTGGTGGTGCATTCGGAGACAAAGAAAAGAACCTTCAGAAGTTAGGGTCTTATAGCAAATTGATGAGAGATGTTTATCCTCCTTTGAGAACTGCTAAGAGTGAAATACTAACTGTTAAGGATAAAAAGACAAATGCTGAAATTGCTGTTCTTGCCAAGCAAATTGCGGGAGGTTCTATTTCAGCTGATTCTCTTTCTGAGGCAGAATTATTATTTGCAGGAACTTTAACACCTTCTCTTTCTGAAAGAGAGGCGATTTACAAAGCAGCCACTAAGAAAAACCCTTCCTATGCAGCACATAACAATTTAGGTGCAACTTATTTAGAGATGGCAAAGGCTGCTTCAAATGACGGAGCGAGAAATTCAAATGTAGATAAGGCAATCACTCAACTTGATATTGCAGCTAATAAGAAGAAAGGTGCTGAAGTTTTGACTAATCAGGCATCAGCTTACTTAATGCAGGGTAACAATGATAAGGCTTATGAAACTTTAGCAGCTGCTCAAGGTGCAAGTCCTTCAAGAGAAGTTGCTTCTAAAGTAAAGGCAATGAAAGGTGGCCTTGAAATTCTTCAAGGCGACTATGACAAAGCAATTCAAACAATGGCCGGTGCAAACGAGACTGCTGATCTTCTTTTCAATAGAGGACTTGCTCTTCTATTAAAGAAAGAAAATGAGAATGCTCAGAGCGCATTTGACGATGCTCTTGACAAGGATGGAAATTATGCTATGGCACATTACGGCAAAGCGATTTCTTACGCAAGACAAAGTAGTGAGGCCGAAATGATTACAAGCCTAAAGGCTGCTGTTGCTGCCAATCCTAAATTGAAGGAAAAGGCTGTTAGCGACTTAGAATTCAACCGATTCGCTAATGCAGTGAAAGCTGCTCTTTAAAATATCTAATCACTGACCAAAGCCCCGTCTACCAACGGGGCTTTTTTTATACCCTTTAATGGCTTAGTAATCAAACGGACGCGTAGATGGACAAATGTCATCTAAGAAAATAAAGTCTTATTGCTTAATTTAGCCCCCCGATTAAAAAACGTTGACAAGATGAGAGAAATTCAATTCAGGGAAGCACTTAGAGAAGCTATGGTTGAAGAAATGCGGAAGGACGAAAATGTGTTTCTCATGGGCGAAGAAGTGGCAGAATACAATGGGGCCTACAAGGTTTCCCAAGGGATGTTAGATGAATTTGGTGCCAAAAGAGTAATTGATACACCCATTGCCGAACTAGGGTTTACTGGTATCGGTATCGGAGCTGCCATCAATGGCATTCGACCAATTATTGAGTTTATGACTTTCAACTTCTCATTGGTTGCCATTGATCAAATTATTAATGGAGCTGCCAAAATGATGTCGATGTCTGGTGGTCAACTTAACGTGCCCATCGTATTTAGAGGACCAACCGGAAATGCGGGTATGCTCAGTTCTCAGCACTCGTCAAATTTTGAGAATTGGTATGCCAATACCCCTGGTCTTAAGGTTGTCGTCCCCTCAAATCCGTATGATGCCAAAGGGCTATTGAAGACAGCAATCCGAGATGACGATCCGGTGATTTTCATGGAATCAGAAC
>JAJCYL010000227.1 GCA_029262955.1 Cytophagales bacterium
AATACCGGTGGTATGGGCGCAGTTAGCCCAATCAGTTTTGCACATCCCGGGTTCTTGAAAAAAGTTGAAGAAAAGGTTGTTAAACCAACCATTCAAGGCCTTCAGGAGGATAATATCGACTATAAGGGATTCCTGTTCATTGGATTGATGAATAGGGGCGGAGAACCACATGTAATTGAATACAATGTGCGCATGGGTGACCCGGAGACCCAGGTAGTAATGCCTAGAATAAAGTCGGATTTTGTAGAACTTTTAATGGCAACCTGGAATGGTAATCTAAACGATGTGGCTCTCGACATCGATCCATTGTATGCTACAACTGTGGTGTTGGTATCAGGAGGTTATCCCGGAGATTATGAGAAAGGTCACGTCATTACCGGACTAGATGAGAATACGGATGAAACCATAGTATTTCATGCCGGCACAAAAACTCAGAATGAAACTGTGGTTACGAGCGGTGGTAGAGTATTAGCAATAACCGGTCGAGGTAATAATATCCAATCTGCTCTTCAAAAGGCATACGCGGTGATTAACCAAATATCCTGGAAGGATATGAACTACCGCAAGGACATTGGGCAAGATTTAATAAAACTGGAGAAATAAGTATAGTAGCGGTTTTCCCACAAAAAAATACATCTCCAGACTCAGAAACGATGAGTTAGATCAGGAATTATTACTTTTTTGTTAAGATCCAAACAGGCTACCTTTGCACTTACTTCAAAATACTCATTTTGGCAAACAAAGAATTCTACTGGTCCGAGGAAAGAGAACCGCATTTCGAAAGGAGAAAGGAGATCCTGGAGAAACATCCGGAAGTCAAAGAATTGTACGGCATAGATAAGGGATTAAAATACAAAACTTTAGCACTGGTTATTTTTCAATTAGCTACTGCCCCTTTTATTGCTACATTGGAGTGGTTCTGGTACCTGCCAATTGCCTATTTCATAGGGGCATCTGTAAGTCACACCATCTTCTTAACCATTCATGAATTAAGCCACGATCTCGCTTTCAAGAAAAAAGTATATAACAATTGGCTTTCAATAATTGCAAATATTCCCATTGTTGCCCCCTATGCGATTTCATTTAAAACCTACCACTTAAAACATCATTGGGATCAGGGCAATGACAAGGAGGACACAGACATTCCGTGTATAACAGAGACTAAGATATTTTGCGGTTATATAGGGAAATTGCTTTGGGCCATGAATCAAATCTTGTTTTATGCCGTGCGGCCTATGTTCGTTAGGCCCATCAAGCTCGAAAAATGGCATATCATAAATATTATCTTTCAAATCGTTGCCATCTCTGTCTATGCATATTTCGTTGGCTTTGGAGCTATATTATATTTAGTGCTGTCAATATTTTTGGCAGGAAGCTTACATCCACTCGCAGGACATTTTATTTCAGAGCACTATGTTTTTAAAGAGGGTCAGGAAACTTACTCTTATTATGGACCACTGAATAAACTGGCCTTGAATGTGGGATATCACAATGAGCACCATGACTTTCCCAATATACCGGGGACGAGGCTTCCTATTTTGAAAAAACGGGCACCTGAGTTCTATGACAATTTGTTCTTCCACAGTTCATGGGTGAACGTAATATTCCAGTTCATTACGAATCCAAAAATTGATTTGCATAGCCGGATAAAAAGGGAAAGATAGTTCTATTAGAACCTACGTATTTGCTCTGAAACGATATTATCAATCACTTTCTTTCAAAAAAACCACAGCGATCAATATAAAACCGATACCGGTAATAGCTGGTGGTAGTCCTCCCATTTTATAGGACAAATAGAACATTGGAATAGATAGCATTAAAAGCAGGAACGCAACGATTTTTTTCATAATAAACTCTTTGAATTTTTAGATCCCAATAAATATCTCAATTTTTAAGGAGTATTACGACTCATAAAAATAGTTTTGGGCTGATGGGAGCAGAAAGGATTGGGTACAAAATCTCTAAATCCAAGGGCGGCCCATGACTATTTCGTAAAAAAGTACTTTTAATGACCCCTTAAGCTGTAAGTAAATATTCAGCTTATAAGGAGTAAACAACAAAAAAATACCTGAGTTCGGTGGATTTATCCGCCGATTGTTGACATGGATTCTGATACAATTGAATTTGCAGATCTTCTCTTTTCAGCCTCAAAGCCATCTTTTGCCCGGGAACCAAAAAGCTCAATGAACTTATCCTTTATTTGGACATCACTGACTCCAGACCGGATGAAGTCCCTAAAGTCGAAAACGCCATCGTCATAAAGGCAGGTTTTTAATTGACCTTGAGCAGTCAAACGAATGCGATTGCAGGTACCGCAAAATGTTCTGGTAAAAGCAGCAATGACACCAATTTGCCCTTTATACCCCGGAACCTGGTAACCATATGAAGTAGAGTTGGGCGGATCAACAATCCGTTGTAATTCAGGATAGGCTCCTTTAATGTGGTCAATAATCTTTTTGTGATTCCATATCAATTTAGGATAATGCATACCCTCTCCATTAAATGGCATTTCCTCAATAAAACGGACATCAACTTTGTGATCTTTAGTCAGTGCAACCAGAGAATTAAGATCTTCGATGTTTTGCCCTTCCATGACCACTGCATTGATCTTCACATCGATTCCACTATCAAGCAGTTTATAAAATGTGTCAACAACTTTATCAAATTCGTTGCGCCTTGTGATTTTAAAAAACCTCTCCTTGTCAAAAGTATCGAGACTTAGATTGACCGTCTTAATGCCTACACTGGAAAAATCTGGAATGTACTTGCCCGTAAGAACTCCGTTGGTGGTTAGGTTGATGCTATTAATTCCGGGTATCTCGTTCAGATTTCTGATGAAGTCCATCAAATCATTTCTGACAAAAGGCTCACCCCCTGTTAAACGAATTTTTGAAACACCTAGCTCAGCCAGATTACTACACAACCTGAGCATTTCCTCATAGGTGAGTAATTCTTTTTTGGGAAGATACTTGATCCCTTCTTCTGGCATGCAATAAAAACATCGAAGATTGCACCGATCCGTCACCGCAAGTCGAAGATAGTTCATCGGCCTGCCATGGTTATCAAATATGGTATTGGAATTACTCACTGATATATTGCAGCATTACATACGTAGATAAGAAATTAGTGTTATTCATACTTATATCCTCCTGGATCAATCTCCAAAGCTACACCTAAAGAAAGAACTATTCGGTTGACAAAGTTAAAATAGGCGATCACCAGAGTTGCATCCAATATAGTTCGGTCATCAATTCCCAACTCTTTGAGCGGTTCCACAAGTACTTCTTCATTGGCCAAACCTGGCATTTTGGTCAATTTCCAGGCATAGTCACAAAGCGATTGATCTATAGGATTCAAATCAGCCTTCCTAAAATCATCCTTCAATCGCATGGAGCGATCATCGTCCTTCCAAAAGTTATTAACTGCCTCAACATGGTGAGTTTGACAATACTCACAGTCATTGGCTTTTGATACAACTACACCAATCATTTCTCTTTGAACTCTTTTCAAGGGAGACTTTCCAAACATAATAGTCATATACAGCTCCATATGGTCGGTGATCGACTTGGGATTCAAACTCTGTATTTTGTGTACTTCTGCTATTTTTCCACGACTTTTTATCAGACCATCGTAGATCTCCTTTAATTCACCCTGTGAATTTTCGTATTCTATAACATCAATGTGAGGCATCGCAATATTTTTACAAACAAAGTTACCAAGATAATGAGACCATATCTTTATCCTTCAAACTTTAAACAACTTTAGGTTATGATTCCAGATGAATCCAAATCAGTTATTCAGGAAATTCATGATCCAATACTTGACAAAAAGCATGTAAGAGTACTTATCAAACGGGATGATCTTATTCATTCTGAAATTTCCGGCAATAAATGGAGAAAGCTCAAATACAATATAGACGCGGCAAGAAAAGAGGGCCATCATACTCTCCTGACCTTTGGGGGTGCTTTTTCAAATCATGTTCTCGCTGTGGCCAGTTCCGGCAAAGAGTTTAAGCTCAAAACAATTGGTGTGATTCGTGGTGAAGTAAATTATAGTGATAATCCAACACTAAGCCATTGTAAAGCAATGGGAATGAAACTTCATTTCGTTTCCCGAGAACAGTACAAGTTCAAAAATGAAGCAGCCTTTATTGATGAATTGAAATCAAAATTTGGTGAGTTTTTCATTATTCCCGAAGGTGGAACCAATTGCCTGGCCATGAAGGGATGTCAGGAGTTAGCTGAATCAATCGAAATCCCATTTGACATCTTTTGCTGCAGTGTTGGTACTGGAGGAACTTTGTCCGGGATTCTCTCTTCAAAGCTACCAATTAAAAATGCGATTGGATTTTCAGCGTTAAAAGGAGATTTTCTAAAAAGGGAGGTCCAGGACATACTCAAGAGATGTAACCAGGAGGTCTCTTCAAACTGGGATATCAATACGCATTACCATTTTGGTGGATATGCCAAATTTGATGATTCACTGGTGGGTTTTATTAATAAATTCTACACCAGTTATGGCATTCCATTGGATCCTATTTATACCGGAAAAATGCTTTTCGGAATATTTGATCTCATCAATAAGGATTACTTCCAAACAGGAACAACTATCCTGGCTCTTCACTCTGGTGGATTGCAGGGCAATAGAGGTTTTAATATATTGCATGACCAGGCTATTGTTTTCGAGTAAAATAATTGCGGCACTTTGTCGTATTGTGAGCATTAAATATTTACTTTGACACGGTTGCAATCTAAATAATGGGCCTGAAAAAGATTATTTCAATACGCTACCTGCTTATCTATTTCTTAGTAGGATTAGCCTCTTGCAATCTTGGTGAGCTTGAGTTCGATGGCTTGGAATCTCCAGTGTACGAAGCTCAAGTCTCGGTGGCTATGGCTGAGACACACTACTCCTTGAGGGATTTAATCCTTGGTGTCAATGATTCAAGTCTTAGCATCAGTGAGGCACCTGACGGGCAACTATCAATAATTTATGAAGACAGTGCGGAATTTGTTTTCGAGGGTCTTGACTTATTGATCCTACTGGCAGACCCCTCACTTCAACAAGAAGTGACTCTCCAACAAAGAACAATTCCCATGCAATTTTTCAATGAGTTCGAGTCTGGTGAAGTGATTTTTGAAGAACCTCGAATTACATACACAGTAGATAATTACTACGGTGTTCCTATTGGGCTTCTTTTGGACGACATTAATTCTGTTAGGGAAGATTCGGCCAGCACTACTCGTCAGACCCTAATTGGAGATGTAACGGAAACACCCGGAGTAATTGCAGCAACTCCTGTAGAAGACATTGGTATTAATCCAACCACTACCAGTGTATCTATCACCGCGGATAATTCATCTCTACCCGAATTATTCAGTTTTCTCCCGTTATCAATAAACAATTCCATCAGGGGGTTGGTGAACCCTAATAGTGAAGCGATTTCTGGCAACGTAGTTGGTGACAATGGTCGATTGTCAATTAAAACCAAGATAGTACTCCCCCTGAGGGCCGTGGTGGATAGTTTGGTCACAATCATCGACTTTGATATGAATATGGGCCTCTCTTTTGGTGAAGCTGATAGCATTACTTTAAGAATAGTCACATTAAACTCTACACCACTTGATGGCCATCTGATCATGGAATTTTATTCAATAGATTCTGTGAAACTCTATGACGTCCCCCAAAGTCTGGCTTTTAAATCAGCTACGGTAGGCACACTAAGAAAAACCGTAGATCCACAGCAATTCATCGACGACATTCCATTGGATTCAGTTGGGGTTGCCGCATTAGCTGAAACAGCTTATATCAATGCATTCGTGACTATGAATTCATTCAAACTGGGCTCCAGAAATATGGTGTCTTTTTTCTCCAACTATAGCCTGGATATTATTGTAACGGCAATTGTTAAAATAGAAGAAGAGTTTTAGTGCAACGACTGATATTCATATCGATCTTAACCTTCTGTATGGCTTCAACCGGTCTCTTCGGTCAATCTTTAGCACTCTATAATTTACGCAATGACATTGCACAAAATGCCAGATTTAATGCCGCATTTATCCCTGAAGGAAAAACCATCATTGGCTTACCGGTAATTTCTGGTATTTCAGTTGGCCTGAATGGTGCCACCAATTACAATAACTTAATTTCAAGAAATACTGAGGGACAACTCATCGTCGACTTCGATGGCCTGATTGATGATCTGGATGAAAAAAGCTTTTACCATGCCAATGCCACAATAGGAGATTTATATATTGGATTTAAGAGACAAAATGCATTCCTATCATTCTTTATAAATGAAAGAATTGAAGTAAATGCTTTTACCCCAAAAAGTCTACTCGATTTTGCCTGGCAAGGGAACAATAGTTTTGGTGGAAGATTTTACAATTTCGAAAGATTTGCTGTAGACTTTAAGTATTATCGAGAAATTGGTTTAGGTATTGCCAAACCCTTAACGAACCAATTGCAAGTTGGAGGTAGGCTGAAGTTGATTCAGGGGATAATTGCCGGACGTACCGACCGAAGATTCAATACAAGAATCCGTACAACTGCCAACACATTTTTAATCGACTTCGAAGCCAATAATGCCAGATATGATATGTCAGGAAAAAATGCCATTGAAAATGGTACACATCTAATCAATAATGCCAGCAAAGGTTTTGCTCTCGATCTTGGACTGGAATATCAACTTAGTGAACTGGCCTACTTGTCATTTGGTTTAAATGACATAGGGTATATTAAATGGAAAGCAGATCCGGAAAATTTTGTGCTGAGGAATAAAGAATTTGAATGGAGAGGTCTTGAATTGCAGACTATTGAGGATCTTGGTAAGCAAGTCAAGGACTCGCTTAAAAGCAAATTCGATAGAGACGAGACAGAGGAAAGTTTTACTACTGGATTGAACACCCGAAGCTACATTACTATGTTTTTCCATCCCACCTACCAGGATGAAGTCTCCGTAACTCTCGCCAATAGATTCGTCAATGGCAGGCTTCTCACCACCTTCGGAACTGGCATTAATCATCATTTCGGTAAAGTATTTACTATGGGAGCTGTAGCTTCCTTAACATCCCAACAAGGTTTTGATTTAGGTGCGGCCATGTCAGCCAATTTGGGACCGGTGCAACTGTACATGGCCTATGACCATCTGATAGGCCTAACTAATGTCACAAAGATCGATGCCTTCCAATTTGATTTTGGTCTCAACCTTGTTTTTGGAAAGAAGAAGGTGGCAAAGAGTACCAAAGACCCTAGACAGGAAATTATTGAGCGAAATAATGCTGCAAGCCCTGATTTCCCTGCAAGTAAGGGCGGTTATACACCTGTAATCAGGGAAGAAGGCATCTATCAAATAATTAAGGAGAGAAAAGTACCGGAGATAATTAAACCAACCCCTTCTAATGGAGACTTTAACGGAGATGCTGATAATGGAAAGAGAATGAAACCTCTAAAAGAAAGGCGCCGCAAAGGTGATTTCAATAAACGATCCGACGAAAGAGGTATCGAAAAATTCCTCTTCTGGAACAGATGGTTTAACAAGAATTAAATCTCAAGAAAGAAGCGATCCAAGAATTCTCTGACACATCCGTCTCCACCATTTTTAGTTAATACTACATCACACGCATTGATTACTCGTAGCATAGAATCGGCAGGGCAGGCAGATAGACCAACAGCCTCAATAATGTCCATATCATTCACATCATCTCCTAAATAAGCGACTTCATCTAATCGTAAATCAAGCTCCGTACACCATTCGTTCAATACACCCAATTTTGGCGTATCTCCTATGTAGCACTTTTCTATGCCCATCATTTCGGCCCTTTTTAAGATCATGCCACTGGACATACTATGACTAATAATACCAACCATCACCCCACTATTAATGGTCCTTCTTACACCAAGGCCATCTTTTGCATTGAATTTTTTGAATTGCTCACCCGACTCAAGAATGTAAATTCCACCATCTGTAAGGGTACCATCAACATCTAAAATGACAAGTTTAATTCCTGATGACTTCATGTGATCAAATTATAGTTTTACCAATTGACGCAGCAATTGGGGGCAAAGAATTAAATAAATCCTCAAACGCTTCAAAATCGATTTGTTGTGAGGCGTCAGACAGGGCTTCCGATGGCTTTGGGTGACTTTCGATTAGCAGTCCGTCAATACCCATAGCAACACAGGCTCTCGTCAAATCTGGCACACCATAGGCATAACCCATTGCATGGCTAGGGTCGAGAAAGACAGGTAAGTTAATGTGCGCTTTTAAGTAGGCCACTCCGCATAAATCAAGCGTAAATCGAGTCTTTGTTTCAAAGGTTCTGATGCCACGCTCACAAAGAATTACCTGGCTATTACCCAATGACAAAATAAACTCTGCAGCTTGTACAAACTCCTGGAGGGTTGATCCAAATCCTCGCTTTAATAATATTGGCTTTCGTGTTTGCCCACATTTTCGCAAAATACCCTGATCATACATGGCCTTAGCTCCAATCTGAACAATATCTACCGCTTCAATTACCTCATCGATGTGGGTTGCATCACGAACTTCTGAAATGATCTTCAGTCCATACTTAGCTCTTATTTTCTTCAACAATTCAAGGCCTTCGTCCCCCAATCCCTGAAAAGAGTAAGGAGAAGTCCTCGGTTTATAACAACCGGCCCTTAATACCGCAATGCCCAGCCTTTTATTAAATTGAGCGCAATCCTCAATTTGTTTTTCAGATTCAACCGAACAAGGACCTGTAATGACCAGAGTGTTCTCACTGCCGCCCCCGATTGTCAGTCCATCTATTTGGATTGACCTGGTTTGATTAAAATATTTGCGACTCGCCAGCTGAATATCTGAATCAAATACAAAGAATTGATCAACATACGGTTTGATGGCGTCTTTTAGTGTTTTATTGTGCGCAGCATTGACTAGTACATACCTAGTATGCTCCACAAAATAAATTGCCTCCAGCGATTGAGACAGCTCTTTGGCGACAACCTCGTCAATTCCCTCTTTTAAATGAATAATCATCTACTATCGGTCAATCACTTTTTCAATGCGGCAAATAGAAGAAGATTTGGTCAGTAAATCCAATGAAGCTAATCAAAAAGAATAGTCTTCATACGGGCAAATAAACGTTAGTCCACTTTTTTACCCCGATCTAAATTCTCTAATTTGCTATTTAAGTGTAGTTAAAAATGTCTATACATAGCAATATAAAGAGGATTACCACTCATCAGTTGAAGGAGATGAAAAGTCGGGGTGAAAAGATAGCCATGCTCACTGCATACGACTATTCCATGGCCAGTATAGTTGATTCGGCAGGAATTGATGTGATTCTGGTAGGTGACTCCGCATCGAATGTAATGGCAGGCCATGAAACCACATTACCAATTACACTGGACCAAATGATTTATCATGCTTCCTCGGTAGTGAGAGCAATCCAGCGGGCATTGGTCATTGTCGATATTCCATTTGGCAGCTATCAGGGTAGCTCGCATGAAGCATTAAAGTCGGCCATACGCATTATGAAAGAATCCGGTGCACATGGAGTAAAAATGGAAGGTGGTGAAGAAATCCGAGAGTCTGTTGATCGAGTGCTAAGTGCCGGGGTACCTGTTATGGGCCACCTGGGTTTAACGCCACAATCCATTTACAAATTTGGCACTTATACGGTCAGAGCCCGCGAAGAGGTAGAGGCAGAAAAACTTATAG
>JAJCYL010000228.1 GCA_029262955.1 Cytophagales bacterium
GATGACCTTTTGAGGGGCGTCGCAAGTAGGTTGAAACCTCAAGATCCCGGACTGTTTCGAAGTTTCCTTTTCCATCGTTTCTATAGAAGTCGTTGTCATCACTCATTGAAATATTGGAAACATAAATGTCCAAATCTCCATCAGATTCCAGATCCACCACCGAAACGCCGTAACCCGCATGCTCAACAGTCACTATATCTCCATCCGTTACCTCCTGAAACCCCCCTTCTTTATTGAAGTATAGATAATTGCGGTGTTTCGAAAAATATTCTCCATTTTCATCTCGGATAAGGTAATTGTTGACATAAAGGTCGGGTCTTCCATCATTATCAAAGTCACCCCAAACACATGCCCTGGCTTCATTTTTCTTTTCCAGCCATGGCCCGGACTCCACTCTTTTGAACTTAAGATCTCCCTTGTTTTCTATTAATTGGTCATCTTCAAGTTCTTTTCCCAGCACAAAGGCATCCAGGTCACCATCCAAATCATAATCATACCAACAGGACCCCGGTGAATTCATCACTTCAGCCGTCAAATCTCCGGCTGAGATCGACTTGAAATTTCCGATACCGTCATTGATATAGAGCTGATTCTTATTATCCATTTGGGTGGAACAAAAAATATCCAAGTCATGATCGTTATCTACATCTACCAGATAAATGCCCTCTGTCCACAAGTGGTTCTTATCCAAGGGAGCAACTCTGAAGCCTTTACCTTCCAAATTCCAGTAAATCAGGTTGAAGCTGGGAAAGTCGTCCGGTGCCTCGTTACCTACCACCACTTCAGGCCAGCCATCTCCATTTAGGTCGCCCCAGGCTACTCCGCGTGAATATTGACCATCTTTGGGGATATCAAATGGACTGAAAAGTGATCTTTGAGCGTGATGATGATAAAAAGACATCATCAATAAGGTTATGAGTGTAGTGCGCATGAACTAAGTTTTCATGCATTTTACCTTCATTCAAATCAAATAAAGGTTGAATTTTTAAATTGTGACCTGATTTTTGCGGTATTCAGAAGGAGTCTGCCCCGTAAATTTCTTAAAAACCCGATTAAAGCTATTCTTATTGGCAAAACCGGATTCCAGAGCTACGGCAAAAAGTTTAATCTCATCCTTACTTAAAAGTTCCTTAGCTCTCAGTACACGATATTCGTTTACAAAATCATTAAAGTGCTTACCAAAGGACTGATTGAGTACTGTTGAAGTATAAAGAGAGTTACTGTCTATTGCTTCGCTCAATTCAGGTAGTGTGAAATCACTTCTGAGCCAAGGCTCTTGCTCCATCATATACCTTTTGATTCGCGCTTCTAAAACTTCCATTTGTTGAGTACTCAGACTACTCTCCAGCTTTGGCCTTCCGATTTTCCCGAGTATGTGGGATTTACGGAGAATGAGGAAACCGACTAAATGAATAAATAAAGAAATACTTATCTGGAAAAACGTTCTTATCTCAACTAAGTATGAATCGATTGTGAAAAAGAGAGGTGTAGTTATTAAATAAATAAAAGTGAGCACCCAAAAGGCGGTGTTGATGTTCTTCAACCACAGCCAACCGGCATCATTTTTTCGGTGTTTGGCAAGTAGTTGAAAGACGAAATATAGGTAGATGATAGTCAGCAGCAGTTGAAGACCAAGGTACCACGCCCTTTCAATTGGAACATTGACAGCAGAAGTGCCTAAATCGGCAATCTTTTCTATGCCTGGCTTCAGGTAGTAGGGCATGGCCGCTAAAGCCGTAAGGACCACAGGAGCAAAATGCAAGGAATCAATGGGTTGAAATAGTTTCTTCTCACCCAATACAAAAGCTACATAAAGGTAAAATGAAGGGCCAATTAGAAATTGAAATGGCATACCAGTACCCATCATAAATTTGAAATGGATCATGTATCCAGATTCAAAAAGAAAGGCATTAAGCAGGCTATAAGAAAAAGCAAATAGGAAAAAGGCCATGAACAAATTGGCCTTCATCTCCTTGACAGATGCCAAAGCAAGTATGGTCAGGTAGAAACCATGTGCTGCTCCTAAAAATAATAGGAGTACGATTGGAGTGAAGCTGTAGCTGATGATATCCTGTTCCACCTCTCAAAAATAGAAAGAGTGAGGAATGACTCATAAATATATCCATTGAAGATTCCTGCCCCGCAGGAATGAACGATTACCTAAACCCTTAAAACCGACCAGTTCATTTTTTTCGCTGGAACCATCGTGTTTTAATTACGAATTCATTCGCCTGATTATCAGCATCTTAAATAACTTTCAACAGAAATGAATGGCTTTCAAACGATTAAGAGAGGCATTTATTCGCTAATTTTGCAGGCTATAATTTTTGATCTTATGTCTACTTCCCCGGCTCCATACAAACCTAAGAATCACGTCAGAATTGTGACAGCGGCTTCGTTGTTTGATGGACATGATGCAGCGATTAATATCATGCGCCGCATTATTCAGGCAACGGGAGTAGAAGTAATACATTTAGGACACAATCGCTCAGTTCAGGAAATTGTCAATTGTGCCATACAAGAAGACGCCAACGCAATTGCCATAACGTCATATCAGGGTGGCCACGTCGAATACCTAAAATACATGTTTGATTTGCTCAAAGAGCAAAATTGTGAACACATTAAAATCTTCGCAGGAGGCGGTGGTACTATCCTTCCAGAAGAAATTAAGGAGCTTCATAGCCATGGCATCACAAAAATATACTCTCCGGATGATGGCAGAGCTATGGGTCTGCAAGGAATGATCAATGACCTGGTGGAGCAAAGCGACTATGCTATTGGAACATCA
>JAJCYL010000229.1 GCA_029262955.1 Cytophagales bacterium
CTGGGGTTTAAACCCCAGGCAATTAAAGGCAATTAAAAGCAATTAAAAGGCAATAATCAAAAATGCACCCAACCCTGGGCCTTCACTTCTACCGTATTCCCATTCTTCGTCACCAGGTTTACTCCTGTGCCAGCTTCATCGATATAGCCGATAAAATGAACATCAGGGTGCTTCTCTAATTTATCATGATCTTTTTGAGCAATGGTAAAGAGCAATTCATAATCCTCCCCGCCATTCAAACTACAGGTAATAGGATCGAGACCAAATTCCACTGCCGTGTCATAAGTGCCTTTGTCTATCGGCAGCTTGTCCTCATAAATGACTGCCCCGCACTTTGATTCAAAACAGATATGTTTCAAATCGGAAGCCAGCCCGTCACTGAGATCAATCATTGAAGTTGGAACGATATTTAGCTCTCGCAATTCATGAATGATGTCCATCCTGGCTTTAGGTTTTAGTTGCCGCCCAACAATGTATTCATATTGGTCCAATTGGGGTTGCATCTCCTGGTTTTCAAGGTACACTTGCTTTTCTCGCTCCAATACTTGTAGGCCAACAAAAGCAGCACCCAGATCTCCGGTGGCACAAATGATATCACTCTTCTTTGCACCATTGCGATAAGAAATCTGTGAAGCAGTAGTTATTCCCAACACGGAAATACTGATCGCCAACCCTGCACCTGATGAAGTGGTATCGCCTCCTACTAAATCAACTTTGTAGGCCTCACACGCTGCCGAAATTCCTTTATACAGCTCTTTAATGGCCTCAACTGAGAATCGATTACTCAACCCAAGGCTTACCGTCACTTGCTGAGGTATGCCATTCATGGCAGCTATATCCGATACATTCACCGCAATAGCCTTATACCCCAGATGCATTAAGGGTACATAGGACAAATCGAAATGCACGCCTTCCATTAGCATGTCTGTTGACAAGAGCGACAATTGATCTCCACACTCCACTACTGCTGCATCGTCACCAATACCCATAACCGTTGACGAATTGGTGGTCTTAAAATCCTTCCGGATCTCATTAATCAACCCAAATTCTCCCAATTCGCTTATTTCTGTTCTAATTATATCTTCACCCATACTATCAAATACATAATCCATCATTCATCATTCATCATTCATAATTAATCCAAAATTTCCTGACATAGCTCTACTAAAACCCCATTCGCAGATTTTGGATGAACAAAGCACACCAACTTGTTGTCAGCCCCTCGTTTTGGTTCTTCATTTAACAAGACAAACCCTTCCTTTCTCAACCGTTGCATTTCCTCATAGATATCCTCCACCGCAAAGGCAATGTGATGTATTCCCTCACCCCTTTTTTCGATAAACTTTGAAATGGCATTGTCAACACCGATTCCTTCCAACAACTCAATTTTAGACTCTCCCGTTTGGAAAAAGGAGGTTTTAACGTTCTCAGAGGAAACTTCCTCGGTCTTATAGTGATTAACACCTAACAATTTGGAATAAAGATCATTAGAGTCTTCTAAGTCCTTGACCGCGATACCAATGTGTTCAATTTTCTCCATAGTACATTCTTGTCAGCCAGATAACCATTGGGTTCAATTATTGGCTATCTTTGCAAAGATGTTGAAACTTTTTGGGTTACTAAACGGTTTGTACCCTTACTGATTATGATAGATGTAAAAAACGACCAACGTATTGAGGTTGCTAAGATTCAGGAAGACATTAAGAATTTTCTTGGAGTGAAGAGTAGCCAACTCGTCTTCGAATATGGCATGACCGATGGCAAGATTAAGATTGACCTGATTACAATCAATCCAAGGCACAATCAGTCGTTCCTTTTTAGATCCGAAGAAGGACTTGATCGCATTGATGCGCTCAACAAGTTGGCTGATTATGTGAAGGATTATAAAGAAAGGGAAGGCTCTTATACCGTTCAATGGTCAGCCCGTGGTGATCGTGAACTTCACACGTCCTATTTCTACGGATCAAACATCTATGATGCTTTGGACAAATTATATTATGGTCGAGATATGAATACCATTAATGTCTACAGCGTCAATTTAAACCCAATGACTTAAGCTATGATTAGTGTAACTGATAACGCAAAAAATAAGATCGTCGCTTTAAGAAGTGAAGAGGGAAAAGATTCTACCAACAATATTCGGGTAGCAGTGAAAGGAGGCGGCTGCTCAGGTTTAATGTACGACCTGGAGTTCGATTCAGCCATTACGGACAGCGATGAGATTTTCGAAGATAAAGGCATCAAAATCATGGTAGACAAGAAAAGCCTCCTCTATCTATTAGGTACTACCCTTGATTTCAGTGATGGCTTGAACGGCAAAGGTTTTCAATTCATCAACCCCAATGCCAACCGGACCTGTGGTTGTGGGGAGAGTTTCGCGGTTTAGAATTGCCCTGGGTTTAAACCCCATCAATTGCCACGGGTTTAAACCCGTGGCAATTGATTTTGCGGCATCCTATAGTTCACGGTGCTGACAGCCAATTAAATTTGTACAAGTGCACAAATCGAAGAGTCGATTCATTTGATCACCTATGCTCGACAGGCCTGCCCGCCTTGCCAGGCAGGCTCAGCATGACAAACTCCTATTTTCGAGTATTCATAGTTCTTATATAATGATAAGAATGAAATATCACAATTACTTAATCGTGTCACCCTGAGCCTGCCTCGCCACTTGCCCGCCGTATAGGAGGGGCAGGCGGGCCTGTCGAAGGGCCATAAAACAGATTATTTCTGACGACCTCCAAAACAATGTTCATAATACCAAAAACCACAATCATAATTCTTGATTCATTATTCCTTATTCGACATTCATTATTCCTTCTGTTTACCTATTTTTAAGCGCTCAAACTAAAAGGATTAATGTCAAAACGTAACCTGGCAGGCTTCACGCTGACTGCCATTTCCTTGCTCCTCCTCTATCCGGGATTGACCTTTCCCATGTTTCGACTTGAAATTGGTGCGGAGTTTCCCATCGTAGGTAAGGTGAGCCTTTATGAACAAACCCAAAGCATCCTACAAACGGTGGAAACCCTGTATGACAACGACAATGCCATTGTAGCTTTCCTTATTCTGTTCTTTAGTGTGATGGTACCCTTCATAAAGGCACTGATATTGATGATTGCACTCTTCGCTAAACAATTAAAGAGACGTGTCCAGCTATTTAATTTTGTTCATACTATTGGAAAATGGTCTATGGCCGACGTCTTCGTGGTGGGTGTTTTTATCGCTTACTTATCAACCAAATCTAACACTGCCATTTCAGCTGAATTGCACAATGGGTTCTACTACTTTACCGGTTACTGCCTGCTTTCACTGACGGCATTGCAGGTAATGAAATTAGAAACTTCCACTAATGAATAGTGATGTTGGATTATGAATTTTGGATTTTGGATTAATCGATCCTCTAACCAAGAAAGTGCTTAGACCTATCTCTTACTAATCCAAAATTCATAATCAACAATCAATAATTATTTACGTTTTTTTGTGACGCTATCATCCTTTGCCTTACTTATCACACTATCTATCACGTCATCCTGAGCAGAGCGAAGGATCTGTTGTTAAATGAAAAGTTACTTATGCCTATCCTGGACAAAGTCATAATCTTACTCGGGGCACAAGTCACCCAACCCTAATGCCTCGCTGGAAGACTTGCGCCAGCTCGGGATTCCCCGGTCTCCTATCGTTCGCCGTGGAATAACGGGTAAGTTATTAACATTACGGACTTTGACAATTGACTATCAGTCGTATTAATTTGATAAATCGCTTTTAAATAATTGACCAAGTCACCCAGGCTTGAAACACGAAAGTTTACTTTTAATTTCAGGAAATTATCGATGTTTTCTGAGAATAACCTGTTTGTCCTTATTTACGAATTCTACGTCCAGCATCTCATCAAACTTGGGTACATCATCCGACATTATTTCTAACAATTTAATCAGATGGCTTTCCTGTCTCAGTTGAATTTTTTTAACATCCCTTAGCTCCTTCACAAAGGTATCCTGCTTGATGAGCATTTCAGAAAGCAGTTCAACTATTTTATCTTCACTTTGCATCAGTTAAAAATAAGAAGTTCACTCCATATCCTCTAACGAATTATTTCAACAATACGTTTTAATAGTCGTAACCACAACCATAACGCTAGTAGTTTTGCTACCGTCTACAATTCATAGGTTTCATAGAAACGGGACAGTCGTTCCCTCCCCTAACCCCTAAAGAGACTTGCGCCAGCTCGGGTATTCAGTCTATCATCCTTTGCCTTACTTATCACACTATCTATCACGTCATCCTGAGCAGAGCGAAGGATCTATTTGTTAAATGAAGAGCTACTTATGCCTATCCTGGGCAAAGTCATAATCTTACTCGGGGCACAAGTCACCCAACCCTAATGCCTCGCTGGAAGACTTGCGCCAGCTCAGGGGGATCTACCAAAGTTCAGATGTCACTTCGTGATAGAAAGGTATTAATTGATCTACCAAAGTTCAGATGTCACTTCATGATAGAACGATTAATCAAAAATCAAGCATCCAAAATCCATAATTAAAATCAATCAAGATTGATTTTCCTCTTCTTAGGATACTTCACCTCATACTGAAGCAACAACTCCTTCGTCTCACGTGAAGCAACTTCCATTTTCCAGGTGATTTCTCCCTTTTGTTTGTTAAACTGACCATTACTCAATTCAATCACAGACACTTCAATCTCACTATTAGTAGAGACCGGCAGCTGATCAAAGACCGTAATAGATATTGGTTGTGACTTGGTATTGCGCACGGAGATCTCGTAACCGCGACTGTCAGTTTTATTACTGCCAAGGGTTCTTCGCTTAGAGAACTGCTCATTCTTCTTTCTGCTCACCACAATTCCTTTATCCCTTCCTAAGGAAAGATTTAAGGTATCACTCACACTACCGGCATTAAGGAATGATCTCCCTACATAGGCCTCTTCGAAATAGAGGTTGGCCTGACCACTTAAGAGGTTCAACTGATTCCAATTGACTATTCTGGCCATAAGAAATGCATCACGATCCAATTTTGGTATGGCATAATACTCATAAAGGGACTCCAATTCATGCTGGTTGAGATCAATGGAGAAGCGATCCCCATTAGATTCGACAGTATAGGGGATATCCACTGCGAATTCTACGGTGGTAGTATTTTCTGTAGTTGTGGTTGTTACCACTTCTGCATCCGCGAACACATCTTCTTCGTCTTCTATGCCAAAACCAGCGGCAATCTCTTCTACAGATTCCCTGGCACTGGGGGCAGCCATTACCCGACTTCTCTTAGAACTTTGCGGTTGATACTCCGGTTGAAAATCGAGATACCAGGTGCCCAGCTGTGGGGCGGTACCACTTTGATTGGGATTACCGTTGGAGAAACTCAATTTCACATTGTTCCAGTCGACCCCGGTGTTTTGATACACTTCTGCCTTATAGCTTAACTCCACCGGGGTCTCAATATTTTTAACTCGTATGTCATACTGTGGTGTCCAGCCGGCATTTCGGGCTAGATAGGAAATATTGAAGCGACCTTTAGTGGCTTTGGTTGCCCGTACTCTAATGACAATCTCACTACTGGGCGTATTGGCCCTGCCATTCCACTCATTCAATTGGCGTTGGATCTTGGCCTTCCGTTCATTTAATCCCTTAACCGCCTTTTTCGACGCCATATCTTCATTGGCCATGGCCGTCATCTCTGTTTCATAGAATTTAACTACCTGCTGCAACTGGACGATGGTTACACTGGAGTTCTCTCCTGCCAATTTCTTATTGGCATTGAGCAAACTCCCTTTTTCCTTGATGATGTTTTGTTTAGCCTGCTCTCTTGTCAGGGCTTCATCTATCTCAATGATCAATTGCTTCAGGCTGTCTACTTTCTCATCCTTTCCTAGCAAATCATTCAAATAATTGATCCGATGATTGACTGACAACAACGTAAATGCTCCTTCGGCTTTTACCTGGATACTCTGGTCATTCAAATGAGGAGTTAGTCCATCTGCGATCAAAATAGTCTCACCAGCAGGAATTTGTACTTCTCCTGACCTTTGAATTTGAGCGCCGTTGAGGTAGACAGTGACTTGATTGATCTCAGTGGATAAATCCTTTTCCGGAAATTGCTGTGCTAGCGTCGGTAAGGCCAGTAATAGTAATAAAATCGTTCTCATAGGTTAAAGTTTTTCATTAGGATGCACCTAACCAAGGTATTCCATAAATGTTTGTGCATAAAAAAAGGGATACTCTCGCATCCCTTTCATCTATGTTTCTTGAGTTGAGTTATCTTCTGTATGGGGTATTGCCACCAAATAGGTTTTGCTTACGTTGCAATCTTCGTGCTCCTATTTCAGAAACAAAATATCTATATACAATTCCAAACGAATTATGAATGTACTGGTGTTGCTTATTTGAGCTTATGCCAATCTTAGGTAATGTTTGAAAGTTAAGGCCCCAACCATTTCCCAACCAGGTATTAAATCCAATGCCTATGTTGGCACCAATACCGGTTTCACCAAAAGCCCTGCTAACTCCAGCTCCAGCAATAATATACGGATCAAAACCAGGAACGATAAAAAACCTGACAAATCTATACTTACCATTAATATCGACATTATATAGATTGGCATCAGATGAAAATTGTTCGGCGTTAAATCCTTTTTCAACACTAATTAGATTCCTCGTTGCTGCTATTTCTGCACTGAAATCTGTCGACAAGTACTTCTCAATAGTTCCTTTAGAGGGGTAAGCATAAGAATGCCAGTTCGTACCAACTTCCAACACTTTCCCAAAATCACTACCGGCACTGTATACAAGACTCCAATGTAAACCAAATACCCAGGCATTGGCAGCCCCACTGGAATGCCCGCCAAAATGTTTCCGTCTTTGTGCACTAAGATCTAATGCCCCAATAATAACGATCACAAAAACAAGAATATATTTCGAGCGGTTCATCTTTTGGTTGGAATTAGTCTTATTTACAATTTACAAGTTTAAGAATAACTATACTAAAAAACCGAGAATTAATATAAAATAAATAGCCTCAGCCACCCTCTAGGAGGCCAAAGTCTCCAACTGAATATCCAATTCCTCAAATATAGAATTGTTACTCTTGTATTCTGGCAGTATGGCTTTCATGCGTTGAACAATGCCTCTATCACTCAATTCCTCCAGTCTACTGATCAAATCATCAATATTAATTCTTACTTCTCTTGTCGGTATGGCTTTGCCTTTTACGATACGGATCTTAGGATGATAAGTCTCCATCGTTTCTTCCAAATTGCTTAGCAATTCTTCGTACAATTTTTCTCCTGGACGCAAACCAACAAACTGAATCTCAATTTCACCTGTTTTCCCCCATATCTGTAACATCTTCCTGGCCAGGTCAACCACTTTTATTGGTCTACCCATGTCAAACACAAAAATCTCTCCCCCTTTGCCCATGGCTCCCGCTTCTAATACTAATTCACTCGCTTCAGGTATTGTCATGAAATAGCGAGTCACTTCCGGGTGAGTTATCGTCAATGGGCCTCCTTCAGCTATTTGGCGTTTGAATAATGGAATCACAGAGCCATTAGAACCCAAAACATTACCAAACCTGGTGGTAATAAAGGTTGTCACAGATTGGTGGTAGTAAGACTGGCAATACAATTCGGCCAACCTCTTACTGGCACCCATGACATTTGTCGGATTAACCGCTTTATCGGTTGAAACCAAGACAAAATGTCCCACTCTATATTTGACTGCAAGATCTACCATAATCTGAGTACCTTTTACATTGGACTGCACCGCCTCAAAAGGGTGCATTTCCATTAATGGTACATGTTTATAGGCAGCTGCATGATAAATTACATCTGGCTGATGATGTCTGAATAGGGGCTCAAGTCGTTCAACCACTCTCACATCACATAACGATGAAACAATGGTTTTAGATTTTTCTTTAAACACCTGTTCCAAACTGGTTACTAAATCATGTAAAGCACTTTCTGCGGTATCAAGGAGGATGAGTTTTTCAGGCTCGTAATACATCACTTGCCTGGCGATTTCAGATCCGATCGAACCAGCCCCACCGGTAATCATCACCACCTTACCCTTGATTTGATTCTTCACTTCTTTATGATCCAGGCGAATAGGATCCCGCTCAAGTAAATTTTCTATTTTAATGTTTTGCAACTGGTCCGGTTGGAATTCTCCATTTACCCATTGTGTCACCGGTGGTAGGTTTTTTATCTGTAAATCAAAATCCAAAAACCGACTCAAAATCTTTCTGCGCTGTTCACTCGTCTGCTCCTGAAAAGCCACAATCAGCACTTTTGCCCTCAATACCTGGATCAAACGCTTGTCAACTTTTCCCGGAGCATAAATGGGTAAACCATCCATTAACATGCCCACTTTTGAGGGTTTTTCATCAACAAATGCCACCACTTTATAATTGAGTGAATGATCCTGCTCCAGGATATTCTTGGCCTTCATCCCATCATAGCCCGCACCATAAATGATGATATTGGTTGGCCTGATATTCATCCGTTTCACAATGTGGTAAAATGACTTAATGAAAAATCTTGTGGTAGACATTAAGAAGGTGACGACAAAAAAGTGGATCAGTAAAATGGAAGATGGTACTCTTAATACCTCTAATTGTATATTAAGAAAACTCAACCAGTACAGGCCAAACACCATAAAAAGTCCCAGGAAATTGGCATACATAATGCGTTGAAGATCAATTAGTCCCGCATGCCGTATAATTCCTGCAAAAGGTTTAAAAATCAGGAAGCAAATCAGATAAACTGACAAGACCACACCCATGTACTGGTACATGGGATATTTGGCGATCTCCGCCGAATCAAAATTGAACCTAAGGCTGTAGGCGAAAAAAAAGGAGAAGCAAACAAAAATGCTGTCTAAGGCCAGTATCACCCATCGTGATACGATCTTATTACCAAAATAAAGATAGAAATACTCTCTCAATGCTGCGGTTTGGTTAAGTCCGAACAACCAATATAAAAATTAAACATGGAAATGTGCAAAAAAAAATTAAAAATACTCAATTTATTAATTGGGTAACTTTCAATTAAAGTAATCTCTCACAAAGATACAAACAGAATATTAAGGGAAGTCTGGCCTTATCTTTACTTTTTTCCACTTAGTGTATCATGCAACCATACAAAACGTACCATTGCATATACTGCAACAAGTATAAGTATAATTACCAGCCAGAACAACGGAGTGTCTATGGTGTTAACGTAAATTATACTCACCAATAATTGTGCTAGGGTATATGAAGCAGATACTAAAAGATGAGGTTTCCCGTGATCATTGCACAGTAGCTGATAAAGGTGAAGTCGGTGAGCTTCAAATATATTCTCCCTTCTAATCAATCTTATCAATATGGTCACCACACTATCTACTCCGTACACCCCAACCAATAGCACCAGGGAGATATCTTGCCGGATATAAATTAAAGAAACCAAAGGGATTAAGATCAGCATTCCCATCGATATACTACCGACATCTCCCATAAAGGCAATGGCTTTGCCCCGTGGTCTGAAATTGAAATAAGAAAATACCACCACTGCACTGCCAATAATGATGTAGTAGGATGACATCTCCGTTTGTAAATAATAGAGGCTAGCAAGAACAACAAGGCTGTACAATGAAGTAATGCCGTTGATGCCATCCATAAAATTATAGGTGTTGATGAAACCAACCCCAATAATTAAGATTGGTAAAATCCATATTACCGGGTATTGAAGCCCTATTAACCCCACGGCCATAAATTGCGCCGTAATCCTAAAAATCGGTTTTATAGTATACAAATCATCGAGGAAGCTCATTACAGCAATGACCATCAAACCCAAAAATATTTCAGGCCTTACATCGTGAGTCAGCAAAAGGCCAATCATTCCAGCTATGGGTATGATAATTCCTCCTCCACGAATGGTTCTGTGTTCGTGAGAACTGCGCTCATTGGGAATATCCATAACATGGTATTTCCTTGCCAATTGTAAGTAAATCAGCTCAATGACTATAAAAAGTAAAATGATGACGGGTAAGTAGTAGGCCGGCAAGGTGTTAAATTTCCACTAAAATAAAATAGCCCCGAGTTGAAACCCAAGGCGTGTTAGGATTAGCGATACCCTCAACCCAAACCGTCATTCAGAAGGAATAGCAGTCACGTTCTTATTAATTGAAACAATCATGACTGAAGAATCCGTTCTGCCAGTCTAATGGTGCATATTTTTAAGCGAAGAGTTACTTCAAGTCTAATCCTGGACAGATTCATA
>JAJCYL010000230.1 GCA_029262955.1 Cytophagales bacterium
AGCTAGCTTATGCCATACCAATTGAAACCATGTCAGATACACTTCTCCGTACTGGACAAAATATAACTAAGGGACTAAGAACGGTTGTAACCTGGTTGGTGGTTGGGTTCTATAGCTACATGACCATTGCGGTCCTGGTTCAAGTGGTAGGCAGATATGTCTTTAATTACTCTATTGGCTGGGCATCCGAAACTGCAACTTTTGCCCAGATTTGGATGGTGTTATTGGCTGCCGGGTTGGCTATGAGAAAAAACCTCCACGTTGGTGTCGACATCCTCACCAACAGCTTACCCCAAAAAATGGTGAGATTATTCTCATTGATTGTAATGGCTGCCTGTCTTTGGTTTTTCTGGCAAGCTATTTCTGGTAGTATTGAGTTTTTCAAAATAGGCAAACTACAAACATCGCCGGCACTTAGAATCCCCATGTGGATTCCATACTTGTCCCTGCCTGTTGGGTTGACATACTTCGCTTTTGAACTGATCCTTTCCCTTCTTGGGAAATGGAATGATGCCAAACCTGATGCAATTAAAATAAAGGAGCTGGAAATATGATTATAGCGGTCATTTCTTTCCTCCTACTTATCGCTATAGGGACACCCATAGTATTTGCCTTGGGTATTTCGGCCACTTTAACCCTGTACCTTTTGGACATCCCGATGGCAATCGTTCCCCAACGGATATTTTCCGGGCTTGATTCGTTCACCATAATGGCTATTCCGTTTTTCGTCTTTGCCGGCATCATTATGGAAAAAGGAGGAATAGCAAGAAGGATTATTGATTTCGCCACAGCAATGGTAGGCTGGATTACCGGTAGCCTACTACTTGTAGCAGTGGTTGCGGGAACTGGCATGGCGGCTATTTCCGGCTCAGGATCTGCGGACACAGCGGCTACCTCGTCCATCATGTTGCCCGAAATGCGCCGACGAAAATACAATATCGATTTTGCTGCCGGAATCATGGCTGCAGCAGGAACACTAGGTCCAATAATTCCACCAAGCATTATGATGGTGGTACTGGCCACCATCTCCAATATGTCTGTAGGTCGAATGTTCCTGGGGGGCATCGTCCCGGGGCTACTGATGGCCATTGGCATCATGATTGCAAGTTATATTCATGCCAAAAGAGGTGGTGAGGCCTATCAGGATACTGAGCCTTTTACAATCGCCCGACTGGGTAAGACCTTTATAGCAGCGGGCTCTGCCTTTGTTATGCCAGTAATCATCATTGGTGGCATCATCGGTGGAATATTCACCCCAACCGAAGCAGCTTCGGTTGCTATTTTTGTTGGCTTAATCATTTCCATTTATGTCTACAAAGAAATAACCATCAAGGAAATTCCTGAGATGATATTAAAGGCAGCTGCCATCTCCGCAGCTGTAATGATGATCATTGCAACTGCCAGTATTTTTTCGTGGTTGATAGCTCTGGAAAACGTTCCTACGGCGATAGCCAATTGGTTACGCCAGACAACTGAAAACCCATTATTATTCCTGGTACTGGTGAATCTATTACTCATTTTCATTGGGATGTTTATTGAAAGCATCTCCGCGATATTGATACTGGTTCCGGTTCTTTTACCGGTAGCTGTGCTCTATGGCATTGACCCATTACATTTTGGCGTGATCGTGATTATCAACCTATCTATTGGGATGATTACGCCTCCTTATGGCATTACATTATTTGTGGCCAGTAGTATTGCAGAGCGCTCTATTTTTCAGGTCTCAAGTAAAATTATTCTGCCACTTGCCTTTATGGTGGCCATTCTCATACTGGCAACGCTAATGCCAGAACTGGTAACTTTTTTACCCAATGCATTATTGCCTAACGAATAATTGATCAGAAACATGGAATACAATGATCTAACCAACCCAGAAAACTCAATGCTCCTTTCTCGAAAATTAAGGGCTATTTTTCGAGTATGACGAGTTTTTTTAATTCACACTACAGTTCATAAAAATGAGTAAATACAAAGGCACATTTACAGTTTCAATAACGCCATTTACCAAAGACGGTAAAGCCATTGAAGAAGCCGTTTTAAGGCAGTTTATAGATTGGCAAATTAATCAGGGAATTCATGGGTTAATTCCATTGGGAAGCACCGGAGAGTTTTTATCCCTCACAGAGGATGAGCGAAAACAGGTGATTCAAATCTATGTCGAACAGGTTAACAAAAGGGTTCCGCTATTCATTGGAACAGCAGCCGAAAATACATGGGATGCCGTCAGGTATAGTGAAGAAGCGCAGAAAATGGGAGCTGATGGCGTAATGATCATCCCACCATTTTACAGTACGCCTACGGATGACGAGCTCCATCAGCATTATAAATCGATCAGTGACGCCATTTCAATCCCCATTATGATTTATAATAATCCAGCTACATCCAATGTGGATATGCTACCTCCTCTGGTTGCCAGATTGGCCGAGATCGAAAACGTTTCCTACATCAAGGAGTCTACTATAGATGTAACTCGGGTGCGTGATATCGTCAAACTCTGTGGAGACAAGATGACTGTCTTTGGTGGTATCATGGGCTATGAATCGTATCTCAATGGAGCGAAGGGTTGGGTAGCTGTTGGTTCAAATCTCATGCCTAAAGCCTTTGCCGATATGTATAAATATTGCGTTGAAGAAGTAAATGTTGAAGTCGCCAGAAAACTCTACGATGAAATATTGCCTGTTGTTAATTTGGTTGGAAAGCATCGTTATGTATCAGCAACAAAGGCCGTCCTGGACATGATGGGACTGGCGGTTGGCCCACCAAGACCTCCGAGGTTACCTTCCTCAGAATCGGAACTATCCTGGGCGAAAAAGACATTCGAAGAAATGAAGCTAAAACTTTAAATTAGAATCGATCACATGCTAAATAGATAAGACATGGAACCAATTACCACCATCATTAAAAACGCCACTGTGGCGACAGCAACCGAACTACTCCATTGTGATATCGGCATTCGGGATGGACTGATAGTGAGCCTTGGAGAAGTGAATGACGAAAATGCTGAGGTTATTAATGCTGCCGGAAGGCTCGTTACCCCGGGAGGAGTTGATGCCCATTGTCATATGGACCAACCTTCCAATGATGGTTCGGTAATGGCAGATGATTTTGAAACAGCTACTATTTCAGCTGCTTGTGGCGGAACCACGACGGTCATACCATTTGCCCTACAAATGAAGGGAAGCAGTTTGGATGCTGCTGTGAAAGACTATCATCAAAGCGCAGAAGGAAAAGCAGTGGTGGATTACGCTTTTCACATGATAGTGACCGACCCCAGTCCGGATGTGCTGGAAAAAGAATTACCCAAACTGGTAAGCTCCGGCTATAGTCATTTTAAGATCTATATGACTTATGATGATCTGAAATTGAATGATTATCAAATATTGGAGGTATTGGCTTTGGCAAGACGCGAAGGTGCCCTGGTCATGATCCACGCAGAAAACAGCGATTGTATTGCCTGGTTAACTGACAAACTTGAAGCAGCTGGAAAGATTCAACCACAGTACCATGCCACTTCACGACCTCCTGTGGTGGAACGGGAAGCCACACACCGGGCAATTTCTTTAGCGGAATTAGTTGACGTACCAGTCTTGATCGTTCACGTCTCAGGTTCAGAATCCATGGAGCAAATTCGTATTGCCCAAAATAGAGGACATAAGGTGTTTGCGGAGACTTGTCCACAATATCTATTCCTCACCGCCAAGGATTTGGAAACACCCGATTTTGAAGGTGCTAAATTTGTTTGTAGCCCACCTCCCAGAACTCCCGAAGACCAGGAAGCTGTATGGCGTGGTTTGCAGACCGGTATTTTTCAAGTCTTTTCATCCGATCACGCACCATTCCGATATGCGGATGAAACGGGGAAAGCACATGCTGGGAAAGGGGCCGCTTTTAAATACATTCCAAATGGAATTCCTGGGATAGAAACACGATTGCCATTACTGCTTTCAGAAGGAGTCCTCAAGGGTCGTTTGGATATTCACAAGTTTGTCTCACTCACTTCTACTGAGCCAGCAAAACTTTACGGGCTCTTCCCACGAAAAGGAACCATTGCTCCAGGCAGCGATGCCGACCTGGTCATTTGGGATACCAAGACACCATTCACCTTGACCAATGATCGCTTACATCACAATGTAGACTATACTCCCTATGAAGGAATGAATTTAACCGCCTGGCCAGAATATGTTATTTCTCGAGGTGAAGTGGTCTCCAAGGCAGGTGATTTTGTCTCAACCGTTGGAAGAGGTCGTTTTTTACCTTCCGACAAAAGAAAATCAGGGCCTTCAGTTGGTCAATGGAAATAATGGAGAACCAAGAAGATATAACTGGAGAATTACGTCGATTACTGACCGACCTCGTGGCTATTCCTACGGCTTACCCTCCCGGGGATACCACAGAAATGGCGACCCATTTGGTGTCTTTTTTTGAAGCTTTGAGCTTTAACGTCAGCACGCATGAATACGAGAAAGGGATGGTCAATGTGGTTGCTCGAATGGGATCAGAATCCCCACAACTTGCGCTTAACATCCATGTTGATACAGTCGGCCCTGGCGACCTCGAACTTTGGCAGCATCCTCCTCATACTGCAACTCTGAAAGATGGTTTAATCTACGGGTTGGGAGCTGCCAATTGCAAAGGTAGTGGAGCCATTCACTTGTATTTAGCTAAGAAAATTGCTGAAAGAGGTGGCCCGGGTAAAGGAGAAGTGGTTTTCACCTTTGTCACTGATGAAGAAAGCTTAGGCCCCAATGGCATGAGCATGCTACGGGATAAAGGTGTGATCAAACCGGATATGTTGCTCCTCGGCGCTCCTACAGATAATCAATTGATTGTAAGTGAAAGAGGTGTGCTTTGGGTTGAAATTACGACCGGTGGACAACCTGCGCATGCGGGTGAACCTCAACAGGGGGACAATGCTGTCATGAGAATGATGCGCATCGTTACTCATCTGGAAAGAGAGCTGAATTCTCGACTACAAAACAGAGAAGCTGAAGGGATGCATTCCACCATGAGCGTTGGAAAAATTAAAGGTGGGCACAATACAAATGTGGTTCCCAGTCATTGCACAATAGAAATAGATCGACGATTGCTTCCCAATGAAAAAGTGGAAGACGCATTTAGAGAGATCGTTGAAATTGTAAAGGAATGTGGGGAGCCCGAAAAGTGGGTTCAATTGAAAAAAATTAGAGGTACTAACGGGTTTTTGGGAAATCTAAACGGGCCACTGGAAACTGCTCTTTGCGATGCGGTGGAAGAGTGCACAGGTTCGAAAGCAGGCTACACCACCGCTATTGGGGTAAGTGATGGTCGCTACTTCTCTGGCGACGGCATCGAAATTGTCAACTTTGGGCCAGGAATCGGTAGCGAAGGCCATGCCTCTAATGAATCCATATCACTGGATTCATTGGTAGAAAGTGCCCATATTACAATAAATGCCTTTGAACGTCTTATTGGTTTTAAGGATAAATAGAACCTTCATGATATTTAAAGTCAGACACAAAAAAACTGCCATTTCGAGACTTAATATTTTACAAAAACACACAAATTGAGATGACAAATGAAAGCCATTGGGAAACTCGTCATCCCTGCGTAGGCAGGGATCTCCAAGGATATTTAGGAACTCCGGGAGATTCTCCGGTCAAGCCGTGGAATGACGAGTTTCCTTTGCGGTCTCTCCTGTCGTCAATATGACAGCTTTTTTGTATCTGACCTCAATTTTTAAAAGTACACTTTAGTTTATGCCACACCTGGATCATCCATTCATTAATAGGACTGGCGTTCCCATTGAAATTGAGGTCGATGGCGCACCAATGAAAGCCTTTGAGGGTGAATCCATAGCGGCAGTATTGACTGCAGCAGGCAAACTGAAACTCAATCATGACAAGGACGGACAGGGTCGAGGCGTCTTCTGCGGTATGGGTGTCTGTTACGATTGCTTAGTTGGCATTGATGATGGACCCAGCCAAAGAGCTTGTATGACTAAGGTTCATTCGGGCATGCGAATCACTTCTTCAAATTATCTGGCCAAGCCTTCAAAAAGAGAAGGAACAGGATCATTATCCACCATAGAGGAAAATCCGGAAGTATTAATAGTGGGAGCTGGTCCGGCTGGAATGGCCGCCGCGGTCAGCTTCACAAAAGCAGGCATAATTCCCACCATACTTGATGAACGACCAAAAGCTGGTGGTCAATATTACAAGCAACTATCCTCCGGATATCGATTTACTGAACCCAAAAAAGCTGATCAGCAGTACCAGGATGGAGCTGAACTCATTAAACAAGTTGAAGAATCAGGTGCAAAACTTTTGACAGGTGTGAAAGTATGGGGAGCCTTTCGGGAAAAGACTGGAGAGTTGGAATTTACAGCGACCGATGAGGTGACCAGTTATATTTTTCGACCCAGGCAAGTTATTTTGGCCACCGGTGCATTCGAACCTGCTCCACTATTTCCCGGATGGACATTACCTGGTGTGATGACCACAGGAGCGGCCCAGGGTCTATTAAGATCCTATCGCGTCCCTCCAGGTGATCGCGTCCTCATTGTCGGAAATGGTCCATTAAACCTACAATTGGCATGTGAATTGGCAGATGCCGGAGTCAAAATCGTAGCACTGGCCGAAGCAGCTTCTGCCCCCTTTCCTAAACACTGGCGATCAGCACTCGGTGCCCTCATGGCCTCGCCTCAGCTGATGATTAAAGGTCTGAAAATGTTGCGGAGCCTACGCAATCACGGGATTCCCTATTTAAATAATCACATTATTTGTGAAGCATCCGGTGCGACACAAGTAAGTAAAGCCATAATCACACCACTGAAAGGTGGAAAAGCTGATTATAGGGAAAAGCAAGAATTTGAAATAGATGCCCTCTGTTTAGGGTACGGGTTTCAATCGGTTAACGAATTAGCCCGGTCAATCGGGTGTGAGTTTGAACTTTTAGCATCCGGTAAAATGGTTCCAAAAACTGATGAAAATGGCCAAACCACCATCCCGGGTGTTTATGTCATTGGGGATGGCGCCAGGATCGGTGGAGCACAGGTTGCCTTAGCTGCCGGTAGGGCTGCAGCCAATGCAGTTGTGCAAAATCTCGGTCAAGGCAACATTGAAAGTAATAAGGAGAGAAATCTCTTAGCCACACAGCGTCGCTTCCAAAAACATCTTTGGAACATGTACCAAGCTCCGGAAATAGGGAGCCAGCTGGCCAATGAAGACACCATCCTGTGCCGATGTGAATGCGTAAAGGTTGGTACAGTTAAGTCACTGGTTAATCAAGAAATCCATGACCCTGGAACACTAAAACGACTCAGCCGAGTGGGCATGGGGAGGTGCCAAGGTCGCTACTGTCAGACCCATCTATCCAACCTACTTCTGGATATGACAGGTAAGCGTCCGCCCTATAAGAAGCTATTTGCCCCACAAATTCCTCTTAAACCAGTTGCCATAAAAAATTTGGTTAAAGAAGCACCTGAATGGAAGGGCTACAAACCTGCAGAAATTGATTCGGCTTCATCAACCAAACCTCAATCAAATGAAGTACTTGGCAATACGGACGTATTAATCATAGGGGCCGGAATTATTGGGATTAGCACCGCTTACTATCTTTCCCAGAACGGAATAGAGGCTACCATCATTGATAAAGGTCCACCAAATGGACAGGCATCGGGGAGTAATGCTGGCAGTTTGCACCTCCAACTTTTGTCGTTCGACCATAGTGATAAATCCAATAAGCGACCAACCCTAGCTGAACTAACGCTTTCACTTCAAAAAAAGGGAGTTGAGGCATGGTTAGCATTGGAAAGAGAATTAGCAGCTGAATTCGAGTTAAAAATCACCGGAGGCTTGATGGTGGCTGAGAATGAGCAGGACATGAAATTCCTCGAGAGCAAAGCTAAAGCAGAGCGTGCGCAAGGGATCCAGATGCACATTTTGGGTAAGTCAGAGCTCTCTAAAATGGCTCCGGCAATTTCTGACAACATGATTGGTGGCGCCTTTTGCCCGGATGAGGGAAAAATAAATCCACTACTGGCCACTGCAGCCGTGATGGCAACGGCTAAAGAAAAAGGTGCAAACCTTATTGAGGACACTGAAGTGATCGGCATTGAAAAAGTGCCCGAAGGCTATGATGTAAACACCACAAATGGAGTCATAAAATGCAAAAGGATTGTCAATGCTGCCGGAGGATGGTCCGCCAAAGTAGCGCACATGGTTGGGGTGAGTATACCCGTCCAAAGTGCGCCACAGCAAATGATTGTTACTGAGCCAACTGAGCCGCTTGTCGACTTTTTGGTAGCCCATGCTCATAGACACCTCACCATGAAGCAAGCAGCTAATGGCAACCTCATCATTGGTGGGGGTTGGTTTGCCGCTTATAACCACATTGCCGGAAGGCCGGTAACTCAGCGAGAAAGTATCCAGGGAAATTTGTGGGTGGCCCAACGGGTTATTCCGCCAATCAGTCAGCTCAACATTCTACGGTCCTGGGCGGCAATTGGTGTGATGATTGATGGCGCTCCGATACTAGGCGCAGTTCCGGGAATAAAAGATTTCTACAATGCAGTCGGTGCTAATGGTTATACTATGGCACCCATTATGGGGCAGATGATTGCAGAGGAGATCCTTACAGGAAAGAACACCATTGATGCCCCATTTTCAATTGAAAGATTTCAGTCGGGTAAGAAATAGTTTCAAGAAACTACCTGTAACTAATTCTTATTCAAATATGCTGATCTCAACATTACAAACGAAGTGTAAAGGATCACCCCAATCACTACCCACCGAAGCGTATCAAGTGGCAGTGATTTTACTATTAAAGCGGCAATCAATACTGCAATAGCTCCCGGAATGGCCATGGAAACGGCTGCCTTCCGATTGTAAGCTCCTTCCTTTATAAATTTTGCAGATGCCGGGGGCATTAAAAACGCACATGAACCCATCATAATTGGAAAAGCCACTAAAGGAGACATTCCTAAGCCATATATGAGCGCCATACATGGTGCGTATAAACCAATTCCCGCGGTCATTAAAGCACCTAAAATAAAGTTGGCACTGACCGCCACCATTAATTTCCATCCAGTAAGGCCAATGGCTTCACCACCTCCTTGTATCCAATCCATTTGGCCTGATAGCATAAAAAAGGCTGTAACCAACAATGCGAATCCCATAGTTAGTCGAATTTTCTGAACAGATAGCTGGGAAACTATCCCTGCACCGAACACCGCACCTGCCGCAGCCGATAGTAGCATCGTCAATAAAGTAATAGGTTCTACTTCAACTATTTGGATGAATATCAATGCCTGGATTAACACTGGAATGGTGTTGGCCACATTCAATGTACCGGGCAAAACGCGGTCTTCCGTTTGTTTAGTAAATTTCAACAGGGCTGTTTGAGGCGCAAAAGCTCCAATACCCAATACGTCAAAGAAATTGACCACAAAGCCGATGGTGGCTGTTTTCACAACGCTTACATTTTCCAAAACTTTTTGATGTTTGAAAAAGTCTTTACCCAAGACAAACACAAAAAAAATTGACAACACAATGAGGGCAATCCAAATGGCTTCAGTCATGCGGGGAAGATACTAGTAAAAAGTAAAATTGAATAAGTCGCTCTGTAACTTGGGTACGGATGAAGGTCTTTCAACTCTATTTTCTATATTGATTGTTCATGGAGAAAGAAAAGGCCAGACATATTCGGCTTATTCAAGAAAAAGGGCGTTTTCATATTGATTGCAATACCATCTTCTTTTCGACCGAAGAACTTAAACTTCTTGAGAAGTATGGTCACTGGTTTAAAGCACTAGCAGATGGGTTACTGTATCCCATTACCGAAAAACAAAGGTTATTTGTTGAGATGACCAAAGGGAACAGAGATCCATTTTCAATTGAAGAGAAAGCCTGGTTCAAATACTTTAAACGAAAGGAACTTGAATATCGCAAGGGTGATAAATTCTACAATACTCCAAGATTGAATCAGGATCCATTTCACTCCACAGAAGGTTTTAAGTCATTAAAGAAAAGTATGTTTAGCAGTATAACTGAGTCAGGTGAAACATGAAAAGCGTCTGCCTTTAGTACAGGGACTCAAACCATTATTGTGGGCATTGAGTCTTAATTCCATGTTGGAAGTTTGATCAGTATAGAACCGATGGGTACTGTCGCTCTTAGGGCGTAAACCGTAAACATAATAAAAGAAAAAAGGCAGGCTT
>JAJCYL010000231.1 GCA_029262955.1 Cytophagales bacterium
GCAGATCTGTAATAGAGGTCAATCCCAATTCTGACTTGCATGTAGCGATTGAACCAAAAATTGTCATAATAGATCCCACCTGTACTGAAAACTTCTGGTATCCTAAAAATATCAGCTGAAACACCACCCACGTTTGACAATTTGGAGGTGAGCTTGAAATGAAAGTGTTTTGGAAGATCCAACTCGAGGTCCACGTTGAGAGCTGATATATTAGCTGGACCCCCGGCCTGTTGAGGTATTTTGTCCTGGTCGAAATAGACGTAATTATCTATGGTGGTAAAGGATACACCAGGCTTAATACGCAGAAATCTATTGGCATATTTAAGGTTACCGTAGATTTCAAAGGCAAAAGTGGATCCGAAACTGTTGTCCCATTCGTAATGATTCCCGAGGAATGACTTTTGTAGAACGGTAGGGCCGTATCTGGCAACGTGATAACCACCTTCTATAAATGGCATATCAATGAAGGCATTGGCTTTGAAGTTGCCATCCTGAAGAAATTCGCCATCACCCCCGAGATGAATGTTTTCTGTGAAATCAAAGCGTGCATTAAAACCAATGTAGGTTTCACTGGTTTTGTCGAATGGTTTCAGGTATCGATAGTAATGATTGACATCACGCCTTTTTAAATAGGCACTATAGAACAGGGGTCCTAAATCACCCTTGATGCCGATTTCATTCTCCAGATAGGTGAAGCTACTTAAGTCCATGGTTGAATCAGGATCAATTAATGGCGTAGGGTAGAAGTTCGCCGTATCAGAGGCAATAGTGAAATCTGTAAATGTATTTTTTTGAGAGCTTCGTTGAAAAGAATGGTATAGTTGAGTGTATTTTGTCAACTCATACTGCTGGTAGACATGGTAATTAATCCGAAAATCTTTAGAGGTAGCGTTGCGTAATGCAATAATTGCATCACGATATCGGAAAAGGTCACTTCTGGTATCACTAAACACTCGTATTCCACCGGTCTCTTTGACTTTGTGATCAAATCTTGAGATATAGCCCAAGGCATGGTATTTGGCGTTGTCACTTTTATAAGACATGTAGAAATCATAATAAATCTCATCTACGTTTCTGTCACCACGCAATTGCTGGGCACCTATTTGTTTGTCGCCCACGATCTTTCTGAAGTTGAAGCCGACATTCCAATTAGGTTTAATATTTCTGGAGAACTCAAAAATCCCCATTGATCTGCCTTGTGCACCAAATACCAGGTTCAGGTCTATGAATGGAGACTTGGTATCGAAATATTTGATCTGGTTTCGAGCAGGTAGATATGCATCATAGGCGGAATATCCTGGTCTCAGCCCAATGGTGGATGGAAATTGATAAAAAGTGGGGGTTAGGGCTGTGCCTAAGTTGCCCAAACTTTGTAATTCCTTGTTGTTCCTATCTGCCCAATTTGTTCTATGGACACTGGTGAGCGTAGTGTCCATGATATATTTTTTCCCGGTATTCAATTTAATATCACGCTCATAGAAATATCTGACGGATTTTGGACCATATACCAATTTTGTGGTGTCGTCCAAAATTTGGGCAATACCCGATATCGAGTTGATGGTAAATACTATGAAAAATAGGAGCCTGTTCACAATGACGCCACGAAATTAATGGGACCAGGTTAAAAATGTGATCTTTCGACGTTTAGTTGTTTGGTAAATATTAGATAAATCTCATTTGGTCTGCCTCGATCATCTTTTGAAGAATTTCTTCACCTCCAAAAAGGAATTCGATTTCTATGGGCTGAACAAATAAAGCCAATGAATAAAGTTCGCTGAACGCCTGAAGTTTGACGATGTCTTTGGCAGTAGTGAGCAGGGAGTAATTGTTTTCTACAGAATATTTTGCGATTTCTTTCACCTCAGCCCTGGAGTAATTGTGATGGTCAGGGAAGTCAAAATGATGTTTCAAATCGTAATGCCTTTTAACATGGTCTATCAGAGGTTGAGATTCTGCAATGGCCGTTACTAATACAATATTGACGTCAATTGATCTCTTGTCCCCAAAGGGTATTGGGGTTAAATATTTAATATGAGAGTAGATTATTGGTCCCTCGAAATAAGGTTTTGATTTGGAGTTGAAAGATTTGACCTGATCAGGTTTGAGATCATCAGGGCATTTAGTTACAATGATCAAATCGGCATATTTTGCGGCCGTCTGTGGCTCTCTTAATCTGCCGAGCGGCAAGAGGTTGTCGTCAAAAAATGGCTGATTGAAAGTGGTCAATAAAATATGGAAAGATGGTTGAATTGCGAGGTGTTGATAGGCATCATCCAATAGAATCAAACTAATGTTGGGTTCATGAGTTAAAATATTTTTTACTCCGACCACTCTATTTTCGCAGACATGAATTGAAGCCAGATTGTTCAACTTTTGAAAAAGCTGGACCGCTTCGTCACCAACCTCGCTCACTAACGATGTAGATTTTACTTTGAGATATCCTTGAGTTTTTCGTTTATAACCACGGCTGAGAACCGCAACTTGTCTTGATTGTTGAGTGAAATGTTGACCCAGGTACTCAATGAGTGGCGTTTTACCGGTACCGCCGACTCTTAAATTGCCAACTCCAATCACCTGAATGGGTGGGGAATATCTTTTAATAAAAGTTGAGTGATAGAGAGTCCGTCTAATGACGACTACAGAGGCAAGTATCCATGCGAATGGTACTAAAAAAATGTTAAGAAAAGCCGCCATTTAATAAAAGTAAGTCATCAGCCGGCTCCTCTCGTTATATTTTGCCGGAGATTACTGATCCCTATACCAAAGTCGGATAAACTGATGCCAGGTAGAGGAATTGGTACCACTGGTAAGAATATCCACATCCTCACTACCCTCTTCATCGTCATCCCAAATGTTGGGAAGGACTACAGTTTCAATGTTAATTATTTTGTAGCCATTGTCTTTGGCCCACTTATCGGCTTCCTGAGCCATGTCTCCTAGTTGCTCATACTTGGCTCCGGAAAGGAAACCGCCTTTTTTGAGTCTTTCGGGAACGAAATCTTTGAATCGTACCATATCAGTTATTAGGTGATGTTGATTGTAAAGATAATTATAAAGCTAAAAAATGATCAAAACAAAGAAGGTCTGAAGTTTGCAATTTAATCAATTAGGTTCATTTGATCATCCCCAATTTCCAGGTTGTGATAGACCTTTTGCACGTCATCATCGTCCTCTAGTGCCTCAATCAATTTCCAGACCTTTAAGAATTCCGGGTCATCCAGTGTTTCATAATTATTAGGAATGCGTTGCAGTTCAGCAGACTCAGCTTCCAATGTTAATTCATCCAGCTTCTTTTGCATACTTCCGAAATCCTCCATTGCGCAGGTCACGTGAATATAACTGTCCTGGATTTCCACTTCTTCAGCACCGCCGTCGATCATTTCAAGGGTGAACTCATCTTCATCAAAATTCTCAGGTTGTGGAATGGTAAAGATTCCCTTTCGCTGAAAGAGGAATTCTAATGACCCATTGGTACCGAGGTTACCACCATATTTCGTAAATACTGCTCTGACATTAGAGACTGTACGATTGTTATTATCGGTCAGACATTCTACAAAGACAGCAATGGCATTTGGGCCGTATCCTTCAAAAGAGACCTCTACATAGGAATCGGCGTCTGCACCAGTGGCTTTACTTATTGCCCTGTCAATGGTGTCTTTGGGTATGTTCGAGCCTTTTGCATTCTGAACTGCTAACCGGAGTCTTGCGTTGCCATCAATGTCTCCTCCACCTTCTTTTGCAGCGATAGATACTTCCTTGAGTAACTTGGTAAAAACCTTTCCTCTTTTCGCATCCTGACGACCCTTGCGATGTTTAATATTGGCCCACTTACTATGTCCTGCCATTATTTATTCTTTGTGAATATTTTAAACTAACTGAAATATCCCCTCCGAGGCGGGACTTCGAAAATTTTGGGTACCCACCCCTTTATCACCTCCGAGGAGGGGAATTCTGGGAGGTTCAAAATTAATGTTCTGGCTCAATAAGACCTGCTAATCTGAAAGCTTAATTGGCCGTTTTTCTTTAAAATAGACATTTAGAATGACTCCGAGGATAACTAAGCCCATTCCGACATAGGTCATTACATTAAATGTTTCTCCGAAGGCATAACTGAAAGCAATTGCAAAAACTATTCCTACGTAATTGATTATTGAAACTTTTGATAGCTCTGACGATTGCAAAGACTTGGTCATGAAATACTGAGCGAATTGGGTGAATAATCCAACTAAGAGCAGGAATAGCCAGTCCCAGCCCGATGGTGCCACCCAATTGAACGCCGAGTAAGTACCAGCAATGGGCAATGTTATGAGGGGAAAGTAAAAGATGATTACCAGGGGATGCTCGGTTGTTTTCATTTTGCGAATACTGTTGTAGGCCAACCCCATGAACAGTGAGGCAGTCACTCCAATAATCACATGAATGGGCTCAATTCGAAAATCAAAACCCTGAACTACCAATATGCCGGAGAATGAGACCAGGAAGAATAACCATTGAATGGGTTTAACAGGCTCTTTTACCATGAATATACCGATTACTGCGACAAAGACCGGGGCCAAATACTGAAGAATAACTGCATTGGCCAGGGGGATTTGATGGATCAATCGAAAATAGAGTATTAAAGCAATGGCGCCAGACAAACCTCTAAAAACCAACAGCGGTCGATTGTTTCCCCAAACGGATATTTTCTGGATTTTCAGGCTTACCAGGCAAATTACCAGGGAGATGATTGAACGGAAGACAATTATTTCAATGACCGGAATATGTGGGATGATTTTGACGCAAACATTCATTAATTGAAAAAGGAATGTTGATAGCAGCATGTAGTAAACTCCCCTGGATAGCTTCATAGCTTTGGAGTAAGAGCGATGTTGCTTTGCCTACTCACCTCTAACCGCTGAAGGGGCATACGGTCCTTAAGAAGATATCTACTTGATAAATAGTGCACTGATAAAGAATTGACAATGACCTTCCATATTCAAAGATTAATAATACCGTCCTTAATTTCGATACGGCGGTCGGCCATTTCAGCCAATTGATCGTTGTGAGTGACGATAACAAAAGATTGTCCAAGTTCTGCCCTCAGTTTAAAAAATAAGGTATGAAGTTCTTCTGCATTTTTTGAATCGAGGTTGCCGCTGGGTTCGTCAGCGAAAACGATTTTCGGATCATTGATCAATGCCCTGGCCACGGCAACTCGTTGCTGTTCACCTCCGGAAAGCTCCGACGGTTTATGCGCTGAGCGTCCATTGATTCCTAGCAGCTTTAATAGTTCTTCTGCTTTGGGCTTGAGAATCTTTGAGTCCTTGTTTCCAATAAAACCAGGGATGCACACATTTTCAAGTGCGGTGAACTCCGGAAGGAGATTATGAAATTGAAAAACAAATCCAATCTTCTGATTTCGAAACTGTGCCAACTGATCAGTTTTCATTTTAAAGAGATTCTGATCATCGATGAGCAACTCTCCCTTATCTGGCGAATCCAGTGTACCAAGGATATGTAGTAAAGTGCTTTTCCCGGCACCGGAAGCTCCGACGATAGAAATAATTTCCTTGTCCTCAATCTTAAGGTTTATTCCCCTCAGTACCTTGAGCGTGCCATATGACTTTTGAATATCCTGGGCTATGAGCATTGGGCGGCAAATATATGATCTAAAATTGATTAGTTGATGTGTTGATAGTCTGATGTTTGTCCGCTAATAGCTAATCAACTTTAATGGAGCCACGATGGATAACAGTTGCCAAAAGTCAAATCATATCTTACCTTCGCAGCAGTAAATAATTCACCAGGTTCTAACTGTTTTCTAATGAACATCCACGAATATCAAGCTAAAGAAATTTTAAAGGGTTATGGTGTTACCATCCAGGAAGGAATTGTAGCGGAAACCCCCGAGGCAGCTCATGAAGCAGCTAAAAAGCTCAATGCTGACACCGGCACTGAATGGTATGTAATTAAAGCTCAAATTCATGCGGGTGGTCGTGGCAAGGGAAAAGTAAAAGAGACTGGATCCAATGGCGTAGTACTGGCCAAAAGTTTGGCTGAGGTATCTGAAAAGGCAAAGAACATATTGGGCGGCACACTGGCAACCCACCAGACCGGACCTGAGGGTAAAAAAGTAAATAAAGTATTAATTGCTCAAGATGTCTACTATCCGGGTGAATCTGAGCCTAAGGAGTATTATATGAGTATTCTTTTAGACAGAGGGACTGGTTGGAATGTAATCATGGCTTCCACAGAAGGAGGGATGGACATTGAGACGGTTGCAGACGAGTCACCCGATAAGATTTTCAAAGAGTGGATCGATCCTAAGGTTGGACTGCAAGGATTTCAGGCGAGGAAAGTTGCGTTTGCTCTAGGGCTGGAGGGAGAGGCTTTCAAGCATATGGTGAAATTCATTTTTGCTTTATATAAGGCTTATGTGGGAACGGATTCCTCCATGTTTGAAATCAATCCGGTACTAAAGACTTCCGATAACAAGATCCTCGCAGTCGACTCGAAGGTCAACATTGATGACAATGCCTTGTATCGTCATAAAGATATTGCTGAGCTTAGAGATTTATCAGAGGAGGATCCAGCGGAGGTTGAGGCCAGTAAGGCTGATTTGAATTATGTGAAGTTGGATGGCAACGTAGGATGTATGGTCAATGGTGCGGGATTAGCAATGGCCACAATGGATATGATCAAATTATCAGGTGGGGAGCCGGCCAACTTTTTGGACGTTGGGGGTGGGGCCAATGCAGTAACAGTTGAGGCTGGCTTCAGGATTATCTTGAAAGACCCTAATGTAAAAGCCATTTTGATCAACATCTTTGGCGGTATTGTGAGATGTGACCGTGTGGCCAGTGGGGTTGTGGAAGCCTATAAAAATATTGGTGAAATCAATGTGCCCATCATTGTAAGGTTACAAGGCACGAATGCAGAGGAGGGAGCTAAGATTATTGAGGAGTCGGGATTGAAGGTGACTTCTGCAATTGTATTGAAAGATGCAGCGGAGAAGGTGAAGGAGGTTGTTGGATAGTTAAGAAGTTTCGAGTTCCGTGTTTCTGGTTAAACAACTGAACTCGAAACTAAGAACTCGCCAACTTTTGTATATGCGCAGGGAATACCTGACTAACATGTATTACACTTATGTTTTAAGGAGCAGAGATTTCGGAAAACACTATGTGGGACATTGTGAGAACCTGGTAGGGAGAATACAGGAGCACAATTCGGGAAAAACTAGATCGATCAAGCCATATATTCCCTATGATTTGATTTACTTTGAGGAGTTTGAAGAAAGAGCTGATGCTATTAGAAGAGAAAAGTATTTCAAGTCAGGTAGTGGAAGAGAATATCTTAATAAATTATTAATACATGCGCCTGTAGTTCAACTGGATAGAATATCTGACTTCGGATCAGATGGTTGAGGGTTCGAATCCTTCCAGGCGTACGAGCTTTCTTTTGAAAAAGTAAGATGAATAGTGCTAGGTTGATTTTGTTATTGTGTTATAAAGTGAGGGTTATAGAACTGGATACCCGCCTGCCCCTCCTGTACGGCGGGCAAGCGGCGAGGCAGGCCCGCCAGCCGTATGATAGCTAGTGGGAGGCGAGGCAGGGAATACCTGACTTCGGATCAGGTGGTTGAGGGTTCGAATCCTTCCGGGCGTACATGTTTCTCACGCAGTGAGAGGAGAAGTTTAAGAATTTGATCTAGCCCAATCTTCCATTATATGCACGTTACACTAATTGCAGGGGCCAGACCTAACTTCATGAAGATTGCCTCCATTATTAATGCCATAAAAGAGGCTCAGTCGGAAGGAAAAGATATTACCTATCGGTTGGTACATACAGGTCAGCATTATGATGCCAATATGAGTGGTCAATTTTTTGATCAACTGAACATACCCAAGCCAGATGTGGACTTAGGTTGTGGTGGAGGCTCACATGCAGAGCAGACTGCCAACATCATGTTAAAGTTTGAAAAGGATCTGATTGAGCACCCAACTGATCTGGTAATTGTGGTTGGGGATGTCAATTCCACCATGGCCTGTTCGATTGTCGCTAAAAAGCTACATACCAAAGTAGCTCATGTGGAGGGTGGCATTCGTTCGGGTGATTGGACCATGCCTGAAGAAATAAATAGAATTGTTACGGACAGCATTACGGACTATTTCTTCACAACTTCCGAGACGGCCAACCAGAATCTGCTAAAAAGCGGGATATCTACTGACCAGATATTCTTTGTGGGCAACACCATGATAGATACGCTATTGCGAAATTTGGACAGACTTCAAAAACCTGAATTTTGGGATAAGCACAGCTTGGAAGACGGAGCGTATTTCGTGATGACCCTCCATCGTCCGAATAATGTAGATGAAGGACAGCATTTGAAGAGACTATTAGATACGGTGATAGAGAAAAGTCGTGATTTACCCGTTATTTTTCCTGTGCACCCCCGGACCATGACCTCATTAAAGGAGCTAGGGATTTCGTATCCAAATCTACATATGGTTGATCCCATGGGCTACCTGGAGTTTATATACATTGTTAAGAATGCCAAAATGGTAATTACCGACTCTGGTGGAATTACTGAGGAGACTACTGTGCTTGGTGTACCCTGCATTACCTTAAGGAATTCAACAGAGCGACCAGAAACCGTCGAAATTGGCACGAATGAGCTGCTTGGCACTGATCCCAGTGCAATTCCCGCCGCTTTAGATACCCTTTTTGATGGAAAATGGAAAAAGGGCCAAATTCCAGAGAAATGGGATGGCAAAACCGGGGATAGGATTGTAAAATGTCTGTCGGCCTTAGAAAGGGGTTAGCAAATCATATGTTTGGTCAGGATGCCATCATAATCTCAAAGGGTATCTTTAGTACTCTATTTAGCTTTTTCATTTCTATAAGGGAAGGGTTTCGTTTGCCATTTAATACTTCTGAAGCCCTTGGCTTATTGGCGAAAATGGTCGGAATAATATCGATTTGTTTGGTGAAT
>JAJCYL010000232.1 GCA_029262955.1 Cytophagales bacterium
TTTCAGGAGACTCTTAGAGGAAGGAAATGCAAACTATCGTGATTACTGAATTTATTTTTTTTGGTGAGCACAAGCGGACGCTTGCGCTGGTGAGGGGAAGGAACATGGTATCCAAACATTCCTAAATCCTGAAAATCCAGATTCTGACTTTTTGCACCGGTCACGGAAAATTTATTTATAACGGCTTTATTTTGATAACACACGCTGGCGCAAGCGTCCGCTTGTGCCATATTACAGCTCACTAAGGGTCTTCCTAAGAGAAATGCATTTCTTAGGGCTCCCTTTCAGGAGACCCTGAGAGGAAGGAGCATGACTTCATTGGTACAAACAATCCTTGCAATATCATTCTTGATGTGCTAAACTGGGAGTTCAATTCAAAACTGAACCATGAGGATCTTATTTATTGTTGCGACCTTCACTCTTTGGTTGTTTCTGGATGTTGCAAGTCTGACTGTTATCTACTAATTCAAGGATGAAACTCTTTCGCATTCTTTTATTTTCATCCATCGGTTGTCTTCTCATTCTGATCCTATACTGGATTTTCTCTTTTTCAAAATCTGTTAATGTCGAAATGACACATTCGCAATTTGCTTCAATGGCTGTCAGTGGTGAGATAAACTGGGTAATTAATCGTTTGAGCTTTTCCTTAGTCTTTGGCTTGTTAATGTTCATTTCACTTTTTATATGCTTATTCGTTGGTGTGAGGGGCAGAATAAACCGCCGTTCTATCTATTTATTAATTTCAGCATTCATACCTATCCTTGTTACCCTCTCAATGATTTTCTATACCTATCAGGTATTTATAGAATCAGATGAATTGTCGCTTTATCATGGTTTCCCACTCCCAACTATATTACTTATATATGGTATCTGGATGTATCCTATTGTTTTCACCTTGCTTTATGTACAGAACTTCAAAAAATGGGTCATTTCATCGGATGAAATAGAACGTTTTAAGCAAACTCTGAGTAAAGAATAGCCCGTTGGAAGAATTCCGAAGCCCAATTATTCTCAGTTCAATCAGCCTCTATATGCTAATATGCATAGCTATTGGCATTTGGGCGCTCTACAGGACAAAGTCTTCAGGGGACTTCTTTATGGCCGGTAGAAGTTTGGGAGTACTTGTAACTGCATTCGCAGTTTTTTCAAGCACCATGAGTGGGTTTGGTTTTGTTGGCGGCCCGGGCTTGGTTTATAAAATGGGTATGAGTTCGGTTTGGATAGCTTTTGCTTCGGTTTTAGGATTCAATATCAGCTTCTATTTGTTAGGTAAAGACTCCGCCTGTTTGCAGAGTTAGGAGATTTTCTTTCATTGCCCGAAGTAATAGGCTATAGGTACCAAAATCAATGGACAAGGTTCCTGGTGGCAATTGCTATATCTCTGGGGGTGGTAGGTTACATGGCAACCCAGATTCTTGCCATGTCCATTGTGTTAAAAGACTTACTGAATCAGACTGAGTACTTTGCTGATTTAAGCCTGGCGGCTTGTATGGTATTCTCGTGTTCCATCCTGGTTTTTTACAGCGTAACCGGTGGAATTATAGCTTCAGTGTATACAGATCTCGTTCAGGGTGGTATTATGATTGTGGCTGCCTTTCTAATATTTCTCACAGCGATTTCAGTGTACGATGGAGGGATTTCAGAGGTGAGCACAATTATTTACAATGATGACCCGGAGGCTATCGGGCCTTGGGGAACGATGGGAATGATAGGATGCCTTTCGTGGTTTTTTGTGTTTTGTCTTGGCGGAGCTGGTCAGCCGCATGTCATCACCAAAATGATGATGAACAAAAAAATCAGCGATGCCCGAAACATACTGCCTGTGTCACTAATTGGGTATGCATTTACAGCACTACTGTGGATTAGTATTGGTTTAGTAATGAGGGCACTGGTGTTGGACCAGTCATTTCCGGAGCTGACAACCGCTGATGCAGCTGCATCTCAATTTCTTCAGAATTACGCTCACCCAATATTGGCTGGGGTAGTTTTTGCAGGTCTTTTTGCAGCAATTATGTCAACGGCGGATGCATTTCTCAATATTGGAACTGCAGCCATCATGTACGATATACCGGCTACACTTGGGAAGGTAGTTAATAACCAATTGCTATGGGCAAGGATTACCACCGTTCTGATTACTGTGGTTGCTGCGTTTTTTGCCCTTTACTCCGGGGATTTAGTAGCGATTCTTGGTGTATTTGGGTGGGGTACTTTTGCCGCGGCAATTGTACCTACAGTAGCTATTGGCTTTAATTGGAAAAGAGCGACGCCCATGGCGGCGAATGTCGCTATTATTTCAAGCCTTTTGATTAATATGGGATTCAAATTACTTGGTCTAAAGTTGCCCTATAACATTGATACGGGAGCTTTTTCTCTGTTTCTTTCTCTTATCCTCTTTTTGAGTATTTCAATGTTATCTAAGCCGGTTCAACTCAAAAAAGAGATAGAAGCTACCATTGATTTTTAATGGATACTACTGGGTAGCATCTCTTTTCACATTGAATGACCTATTAATTGAGACTGGTGTGCCGGTGGAAGTGATTCCTTCAACTGATATTTTAAATGGACCTAATTCATCAGAAGTATAAAATGTAATGACAGCTTCTCCTTTTTCATTGGTTACAATTTCCGGGTCCCAATAAATTAAAGATCTTAGGTCGGGTACTGCACTATCCATTTCATGAGTATTTGGTATTGGAAATGGACTTGGTTCATGAAATCCTTCAATCTCAAGAGAGGTAAAATTTGGCCTGGATTTAGAACGATAATGATTATCATAGGTGTGTATAATAATCATGCCTCCCCATCCATAAGGTCCAAAAATGGTAGTGTTCTTTTTCGATCGGGCCACCTCTATGGAGGCAATGTTGTCGACGTCCAGGTTTAGAAAAATTTCCTGATTGAATTCTAAAACACCGTCAATCATAAATACTGGTTTTCGGGTATGAGTGAAGCTTTCCCTGTCATAAATTACCAGCTCTTGTTTATTGATCTTTTTATTTTTCCTTAGTTTGACGTTGGGCAGGATTTCACGAATGATATCCCTCATATCAGCAAACGGTAGAAAATCCTTCATAATTCTTTTATCGTCTACCTGAAAATGTTCTGTTAGCTCCGACTCTGAAGGTATCTGATTACCAGTTTTGTTAGCTTCAAAATAGTCCCTAACGATTCTCTTCCTTATCCTCTGTTTTTCAACATACTGTCTCATTTCCTTTGTTAAAAAAAATAACGGAACCGAATTGTTTTCTGTGACCTGTGTGCGCTGGATACTTGTCTTAATTTGTTCCGAGAACTTTTGCTCTGAAATTACCTGAATATCAAAAAAATGCTTACCCTGAAATGAGAGCTCTTTGAAAGTGAAATACCCTGAATCATAGATGAATTGATTCGCAAAATACGGTTGGGAACCAACGCGAGAAAGTACTATGCTTTTTCTATCCAATAGGTGCTCCAAGTCACCAGGAAGGCCAATCTTTCCATGAAGGGAAAATCCTTCTTCTCGTTGGTATATTCTTTTTGTTTTGTCAGAATTACGGACTAAGCTCCAATCAAATTGATCTGACTGGTTGGCTAAAAGCATAAGTTCTAAAGCCTCCGATGCAGCTTGATGATTTGAGAGGTAAAATCCCTGATTTTGCAAATTTCGACGTAACTCGGAATCCAATAATAGATGTGAGGAAATATCATCATCGTCAAGTGGGGCGAGTTGATCAGTACTGGCAACTGCTAACGATATATTGGCAGGGGTGAGGATTCCATCCGAATTTCTGGTCTGTATTGTAACTTCTACTTTCTCACGAGGGCCGTAGGTGACCTTATTGGTTACCATTGAGGCTAACACTTTTGGTTTAGCCTTAAAGGCTAGCCGCTTACTTAATTCTTTTCCAAAAGAATCAAAGAGCGCAATTTGATTGATACCATATTTCAACTCGTTCAATGGAATATCTAAGGATAGTTCATTGGCAAATTTTCCTTCTTTGTGATAGATAATTTCACCTCCGGAGTTTATGGTCAACAAGTACTCCTTACCATTATACATGTTTGTGGAACGGATTAGAACCCTAAGAATATCAGCGTTCAAGTCTTTATCCGCTATTAATTGAACTCCTTCCTTGGAAACTGGAGGAAGCTCGAATTCAAATTCCATGTTATCCACCAATACCCTGGCCTTATATACCCGGTCTGACCGCGGGATAAATGACAACTCTCCGAGACCTTTTGGAATACCGGGAGTATTAGAATCATCCCTGGAGAGTGTCTCGAATTCACTTACCAACTGATTCTGGTCATCTAACAATTGACCTGTTGCCGATAATCCAACTCCGTTTTGATTGGTCAACATAAATGCAATTCGGGACTCATTGTTGCTAATCAGAGTACCACCTTCAGGGTAAAGTTCCATATTGACTTCCGCCAAAAGTTTGTTGGTTTTAGAAGGCCTACTTTCCAGGCTGTCATACAAATTAATTACAGGTATATTCTTGTTGAATAGCGCAGAGGTCTTAAAGTTTAACATCCAATTTGTACTTGCCCTTAGGCTGTACACTCCTGTAGGAAGAGAGTCTTCCAATACAAAATCACCCTGCCCAACACCGTCACTCATCTTGACGATTTGGTTAATAACTTCATTTCCAGAGTAATCGATTAATTGAATGTAGACAGACCTACTCAAAGACCTGGGCTGATTAGTTGCGGCATCCACCTGGTAAACCTTGTACCAAACGTGATCACCAGTCGCATAAAATGGCTGCGAAATATGCAGATATAGTTTTTCCCGAGGACTTTCTTTCAAATAATCAAGGAGTGCTGATTTTAAAGAAGTCAACAGACTATTGTCTCTCTGGTTGGCGGCAACAAGTAGACAGCAGATAACAAACGCTGCGATGATATTGAATTGACGATTCATCAGTTTTCCCAATCGGGTGGAGGTGCTACCGTTGTGTTAGTCAATACCGTACGACAATCCCCTTCTCCTACAGTTCGTGATGGGTTTCGGAGAGGTTCTTCAATTCCGCCACGGTCGATTTGTAACTTTACTTTCACTATAGCAGAGGCTCCGAAGTAACCTAGCGCATTCTTCTCAGAATCCCGGGTGTTTTTGATATTACCAACTATTGGTGTTGGAGGTTGGTCAAAAATGCTACCCACACTTTCTGTCTGACCTCGTATATTATCCCAAAACTCAAAGGCTTCAGCTGTTAAAGAATATTGATTTACTCTGATCATATAGTCTTCCCGATTTCTATATGGAGCAAAATGAATAGGTTGCCGAGTAAGCCTTTTGCCATTAATAAATTGATCTGATTTAACATTGAACCCCAACTTATCAAATTCGGTTTTAAAGCAGACGTTGCAACAGAAGAGAGGGTTGAAACCTCTGGGTGTCAAGGTTGTTATAGGCGTAACGCTCTCCCAGCTCCATCGGTAATAGTTCTTATCATCAGGGGGGTCAGATAGATCTATAAAGAATCGATGACCATCAAAATCAAGCTGCGGCTCTTCAGTAAACTCAGCATATATGCTATCAACCTTTGGGACTGCTTTCAATAGATCAGGTATGGATTGATATTCCTCTCCGTCAGCGGTCTTAATGGTTAACCAATATGAATTACCAATTACACCCCTTATTCCACTTTCATCTGTTTGGTACTCACCTTGTTCACCTTGTTTCAGTATTTCTGAATTTCCGGCGTCATCTAATATTGTGATAATAGCATCTTTTTCAAATGGGCCTTGATCCTGAGTGCCAAAGACAGAAGTCCTTGTCAATTTAATCGTATAAGGGCCAGGTTGATCCGTTATCAGTCCATCAACCACCAATAAATCAATTCCCTCGTCTAAATTGAGGTTTATTGGTTCCTCACATTTTAAGAGTACTATCGAGATTATTAATATGACCCACGTTTTTATTCTCATCCCTTAAATTTGAAATTGTAGGTTATAGATGGAAAGGCATTCCCAATTACTGATAGCTTAAAAGCTTGAGGTAAAGTACCGGAATTCTCAGACCTAAAAAAGACCGAAAAGGCATTATCCCGGCCGTATAAATTGTAAATCGATAGGGTCCAGCTCCCTTCCCATTTTTTATTCTTTCGATGACTTCCTTCTAAAGTTAATGCGATATCTAATCGGTGATAATCAGGGATGCGACCCTGGTTTCGTTCTCTGAAATTGGCAACTGCCAAATTACCAATACGATATTGTGAGTCAGGAAAAGTGACGGGCCGTCCTGTACTGTAAGTGAAATTGGTAGACAAGCTCACCCGACGAGTAAGTTGGTAGGTGCCAACCATAGTGATATCATGTGGTTTGTCAAAGTTGGCTGGGAAATACTGACCGAAATTAATCGTCTCTTGAGGAGTAGGGCCAGAGACCTTTCTTTCCGTTCTTGAATAAGTATAGGAAAGCCAGCCAGTCAAGAGGCCCTGTTTTTTCTTAACCAATAATTCCAGCCCATAAGAACGCCCTTCGCCTTTCAAAAGATCTGTTTCAATATTCTTATTCAGAAGAATTGTGGCACCATCCCTAAATTCAATAAGATCATTGATTGACTTATAATAAATTTCGGCTGAGGTTTCGATTGTGTTGTTTTTGAAATTCCTGAAATAACCTAAAGAAAACAGATCACCGATTTGTGGACCAATATTATTATTGCTGGTCTGCCAAATGTCCACCGGGGTTGAAGCCGTACTGTTTGATATTAAATGGATGTTTTGTGTGAGTCGGTTATAACTAAACTTGATGGCGTCTGATGATTGTAAACCGAATCTTACCGAAACCCTTGGCTCAAGCGCTTGATAACTTTTAACGACCTCTCCGTCCTGAAAGGTGGTGCTGTCTGATATGCTCTCTAAACTTTTGGGGACATTCTCATCGAATTCAAAAACGGTTCCAGGTCCTAAATTTTGAAAAAGCGAATACCGCAACCCATAGATTACACTGAGTTTATCAGTGACCTTAAATTCATGATTAAAATAAGAGGCATAGTTTCTGGAGAAATCTTTTTCGAGATCGATGGGGTTAAGAGAAGAACCTTCTATTGGGAAAAGACTACCTGGCTTAAATCGATACCACTCTGATTGGACACCAAAGTCGAAATTGTTCTTGTCATCGAGGGTATAATTGAGATTGGCCTTTAGTGCTTTGTGATTTATACCTGCGTCCCAATTGAATTCGTTCCCTTTCGATCTGCCATTTACTCCGTATTCATAATCACTATAAGTACCAGCTATATTAGATGTTAACCGGGTATTAAAAGAGTGGCTCCAGTTAAGAGAGGCCACTTCAGATTGCCAATCGTAAAGTGTATCACTTAAGAATTTGAATTCATCTGAGCTCAAATAGGTGCTGGCTGTGATCCTATCTTTACTGCCAATTAGCTGACTCAATTTTAAACTGACATCATAGAATGACGCACTTGAGTTATTCAGTTCTTCATCGTCAAATAAATTCAATGCCCAGTCAGAATAGGAGGCTCTTCCGGAGAATGAATAGGTACCTGTTCCTTTTTTGATAGGTCCATCTGCTCCTAATCTGCTGGCAAAAATACCCACTCCTCCTCTCATATTGTGATTGATTGGATCTCCTTCTTTTAGCTGTACGTCCAGAACTGAAGATAATCTGCCTCCAAATTGAGCCGGAATGCCACCTCGATATAAAGTCAGATCTTTTACGGCATCGGGATTAAATATTGAGAAAAAACCAAAGACATGTGACGGATTGAAAATGGGGGCTCCATCTAATAGGATCAGATTTTGATCGATGCTTCCTCCCCGTACATTAAACCCCGATGAACCTTCCCCAACTGATTGGACCCCAGGGAGGGTGAGAAGGGTTTTAATTACGTCAACTTCGCCTACAGATACAGGAATCTTTTTGATAGAGGCAATGTCAAGTGTGGTCGTTCCCATATTAACATTGGACACATTTTCATCGATAGCATTTGACCCAATTACTACCTCCTTTAACTCAGTGACTTTATCATATAAATAGATATCTCTTACCAGGTCAGAAGACATGTCTATGTTAAGCCTTTGTGTATGAAAACCAATGTAACTAACTGCAATTTGATATTGACCCGCTGGTAGGCTTAAATTATACGAGCCGTCGGTGTCACTGACAATACTTCTGTTGAGTTCATCAATATATATGGTAGCATTTATAATAATCTCCTCAGTTGTCTCCGTCAAAATTTTGCCGGTCAGGGTATATTCAATTTGAGTTTCGATCTCAGAATTGATTTGACTGTCTGTTTCATTTGTTTCTGATTCTTTAAAAATGAGCACATAGTTTTTATCGTAAATACTATAGACGAGACCTGTACCATTTAATGTTCGATCTAATTGTTCTTTTAAAGTAAAGTTTCCCTCAAGAGCGGCGGCATTCTTTCCACTAGTCCAGTCACTTTGGTAGAAAATTTTTATGTTATACTGACTTTCAATCTCCTGGATCAGGGTATCCAGTGGTTTAGCGGTATTATCTATAGGAGCCTGGGCCACAACATTGTGGACTAAAATGTAAAAGATAATAACCCTAAAAACTGTTTTCATTCACCCAATTACTTAAAACAAAATTCTCACTAATTGTGAGGCATAACCAATTGTTGATACAACAAAGTAGTAGGGGGGATTACTCAGAAAATTTGCTCAACGGATTATTAATTATCCAAAACATGCAATGTAATGGTCGAGTCAAGCCGATCGAAATCCATGTACCCAACTAACCAGCTCACTTGTTTGTTTTTCCAATAGGTGATAATTGGCGGATTCAATCATATCCTTACTTATCAATTGAGAACCAATTCCGACACAATACACACCGGCATCGAACCAAGGTTTTAAACTCTCAATGGTTGGCTCAACCCCTCCAGTTGCCATTAGGCCCGACCAGGGACATGGAGCCAGATGGCTTTTTACAAAACTTGCTCCCAACGTAGAACCTGGGAAGATTTTGACGATGTCACAACCGAGTTCTTCGGCCTGTGAAATTTCTGATGACGTTGCACATCCTGGAATGCAGGCAACCTTTCTGCGATTGCATATCTTAACCACGTCAGGGTTTAGAATAGGAGAAACAACAAAATCAGCTCCAAGTTGCATGAATAATGCTGCAGTGGCAGGCTCAACAATGGATCCTACTCCAAAGTACATTCCTGGGCAGTTTTCTGTTATATGTTTACGTAGCTCTCCAAACATCTCATGGGCAAATGCTGTACGATTGGTAAATTCGAACAGGCGAATACCGCCTTTGTAACACGCATCTATAATGTTTTTACAAACTTCTGTGTCCGAATGCGTAAACAACGGAACAATGCCGGTTGCTCTGGCAACTTCTACCACGTGGTGTCTATTCAAGTGGGTCATACTTATCGATTTATTCTCATATTCGCACTTTCAGCTAAATTCTCTATTTCTGCAACAGTGGCCAGGTTGAAATCACCTTTGATTGAATGTTTGTACGCCCCCGCTGCCGACGCGAAGTCAATGATTTTTTGATCCCTGTCAAAATTCTGTAGGCCGTAAATCAATGCTGCCATGAAGGCATCTCCGGTGCCTACCCGATCAACAATGTTGCCCACATCATGGAGCCGTGACTCATACAATTGAGATCCGGACCATAAAAATCCTTGCCACATGTGATGATCAAATTGTTTGATGTCTCGTTTTGTAAATGCAATTTTCGTAGTATCTGGATATTCACTCTCAACTTTCTGGCACGTTTCTATTCCGCTTAATCCATCAACATCAACGCCAAGCATTTCTTCAAACGCCTCACCGTTACCCAGAATAACATCACATATTTTAACCATTTCCGGCATTACTTCGGCAGGTGTTTTTCCCCATTTCCACATTTGTTTTCTCATATTGAGGTCCACGGATATGGTAATGCCCTTTGACTTTGCCATTTCAATCCCCTCCATACAAAGGTTTGACGCACCCTCCGAAATGGCAGGGGTAATTCCTGACCAATGGAACCAATTCACACCTTCAAACACTTCATCCCAGTTAATCATACCTGGCTGACATTGTGCCATTGATGAGTGTTTTCGATCATATACCACCTTGGTTGCTCTTAGAGATCCGCCACTTTCTAAAAAATAGGTTCCCATTCTATCGCCTGAGCGTATAATGTGATTCGTATCCACACCCAGTTGATTTAATTGATCAATGGCCGTTTGGGCTAAATCATTTTCGGGTAGGCAACTAACAAAAGAAGCTTTAGTCTTAAACTGAGCAAGAGATACGGCAACGTTGGCTTCACTTCCTCCAAGACAAGTATCAAATGACCTTGCTTGACTAAATCTTAATGCGTAAGGTGTGGTTAGCCTCCACATAATTTCGCCGAATGTGACTACTTTATTCATTGAATTAAACTCCACTAAAGCTGTTAAATCCCCCATCTATATTGATGACTTCACCGGTAACAAATTTTGAAGCTTCGCTAGCCAAATAGATAGCTGCTCCAGCTAATTCATCAGCTTCTCCAAATCTTGCCATTGGAGTATTTTTAACAATTAACTGACCTCTTTCAGTTAGTGTACCGTCCTCATTGAGTAATAGATGTCGATTTTGCTCTCCGACGAAAAATCCAGGTCTGATGGTATTTACTCTTAGCCCTTCACCGTATTTACTGGCCAATTCTACAGCTAACCAGCGAGTGAAATTTTCCGCTGCAGCTTTACTTGCGGCATATCCAATTGCTCTGGAAATGGATCGGGGCACTGCCATTGAGCCGATGTTAATAATTGACCCTGACCGCTTTTTACTCATCACTTCACCAAATACTTGCGTCGGTATGATCGTTCCAAAAAGATTCAGATCCACAACGTGTTTGTGGGCTTCAACAGGTTTGTCAAAAAATGATTCATCGGGATTTACTATGGCGCCTTTTACTGCGCCACCTGCTGCATTAATGAGAATATCAATTGTTCCGAATTGGTCAAGGATCGTTTTTTTTGCTTCACTCAACTGATCTGCCTCCATAACATCGGCTGCAATTCCGAGTGACTCATAACCCATCTCATTTATTTCCGAAACTCTACTATTTACAGTTTCACTATTACGTCCTAAAATGACAGTCTTTGCACCAGCACTTGCCAATGCTTTTGCCATAGCACCTCCTAGTACCCCATTGCCACCAGTGATGATGGCCACTTTTCCATCTAATCTAAATAGGTCTATTCCCATCCTCTAAAGATATCTAAAGATTGGAATGTACACTGATTATGTCTTAATCTGTTTTCCAAGGAACCCTATCGGAAGGGTAGTAATCTATTTCCATTGCCCGAAAGCGTTCACCATGGGCGGCCAATCTTACTTTATAGTCGTCCCAATTTCTGTCTGACAAAGGGGTCCAGCCAATCTCTGCGTAACCTGGAAGTCTGGGGAAGGCCAGATATTCGATATCGTCCATGTCCTCGGTAGTTTCAGCCCATAAAGGAGCTTCGATACCAAATATACTTTCTTTTGGAACATTTGGGACATATATTGATGGATCCCAGTTATATCCATCATCAACCTCAATATATGCGGCCCAATGTAGTCCTATCCTTGAGGTTGAATCATACTGCATGTCGAGATATGCCTTTTTTGCTGGTGACATAAGCAGTTGGGCTCCTTTACTTACCGCAATAGCAACATTTTCTTCACTGTCCCAAAATTGAACTACAGTTCCTTGCTCTAAATTGGTCTGAGCAATCTCATCCCAGCCGAGTGACTTTTTCCCATGTGAAGTGACAATGGCTTGTGCCCGTTCCATGAAGTATATGTAATCTTCTTTTTTTGTAGAATGACTTTCATCACCCCCAATGTGAATATAAGGTCCGGGCGTAATCGCGGCCAGCTCTTGAATAACGTCGTTGATAATTTTGTACGTCATTTCCTGGTCAGTACAAAGCGTGCTGAAACCAACTTCTGTGCCAGTATAAAGACCGGGGAATTCGATTGACATCTCTTCTATGGAAGCAACCATACGTGCCTGGCCTTCGCAGGTCAATTCCGGATAAGAGGCTAGTGCAGCCTGGGTGTGTCCAGGCATGTCAATCTCAGGTATAATCAAAATGTAGCGCTCAGCTGCATACTTAACAATTTCAATATACTCACGCTGCGAAATGAACCCTCCTTTTCCACCACCCACTTCTGTCAGGCCACCATACTCTGCCAATTTGGGCCACGATTTGATTTCAATTCTCCAGCCCTGGTCATCTGTGAGGTGAAGGTGCAAAACATTCATTTTATAGTAAACAAGAAAGTCGATGTACCTTTTTATACTGCTTACATCAAAAAAATGTCTGGCAACATCAAGCATGCTTCCCCGATAACCGTATTCAGGAGAATCGATAATTGTACCAGTGGCTATCTCAACCTTTTCCTGCAAACTTGCAGGCAATAGTTGCAGAAGAGTCTGAATACCTCGAAAAACTCCTTGTGGACCATTTGCGGTAAGATTAATTAGATCTTCTGTAATACTTAATTGATAGCCCTCATCTCCTAGCTGACTATCATTTACCGCTACTGATAGAATGATTGCTCCTGATTCGGGTGTGTTTTTGCCTGAAATATTTTCCAGGCGAAGGCCTACTAGCTTGTTTATTTCCTTGCTTAAATATTGGCTGTTGAAGTTCTGAGTTTCAGCATTATCGACGTATATCTGAGTCTCAGCATTCAAAACAAATGAACTTCCGGTAGCATTTATTGATCTGGGTTTCGGAATGATGTTTCCCTTATTCAAATCCATTGGTGTCCTCTGGCTACATGAAGTAACAATGGACAACGTTATTAAAATAAAAAAGTAGAAGAGGTTAGTATTGGATGAGTATCGCATTTCTGTGGTAGTCTGTTTAATATGTTTTAAAATTAGAGCCCTGGCTTTGGAGGATCAATAACAAAATGCACAAAAAGGGTCGGTTATCAATCATACTACAAATGTTTTTCTAAAAGCTTAGATTGAAAACTGTTAATTTCAAGAGTTAACTATTTCAATCTGACACCATGATTAAGCATATCTTACCCTATTCTATAATATTCTTTTCATTTTTCTTTAGCTCATGCAAAGACCAGATTAAATCTCCGGACCAGTTACTTAGAATTCCTTACACTACAACCATTGAAAATTCGGGCAAAGAATATTACCTGTATTTGCCTAAAGGGTATGGAGACGATCCTGAGAAAGAATGGCCGGTAATGATGTTCCTACACGGCAATGGTGAGAGAGGAAATGCAATGGACGAATTGGATTTTGTATTGATCCATGGTCCGGTTTACGAAGCCTGGGTTCAGAAAAAGGAACTCCCTTTCATAATCATATCGCCTCAGTTGCCCATGTTTGGCATGGATACCATGGGAATTTCTTATCTCCAAAATCGAGATGTAAGTACTGTGCAAAAAAGATTAGAGGAGGGGGTACCCGAAAGGTCTCCTGATTTTCCAACTCCCCAGGCAATGGCGGGTGCTCAGCCGATTGATTCTCTACCATATGTCACTTTGCCACGAGGCTGGGACCAGATAGAGGAAGATCTGATGGGTATGATCGACCATGTTTTTGAGAATTATCAGACCGACGTGAATAGATTTTACTTTACCGGGCTGAGTTACGGTGGTTTTGGGACGTGGTATATGGCCAGCAAGCATCCGGAATTGATTGCTGCCGCTAGCCCAGTTGTTGGATGGGGGCATCCAGATTTAATGAAACCTATTGCCGATGAGAATTTACCACTATGGGTTTTCAGTGGTGGTAGGGATCTGGCTGTGGAGAAAAAATATTTTCTTTCTGGTCTAAATAAATTGGAGGAACTGGGTCATACCAATCTTAGGTATACCATTCATGAGGACATGAATCATGATGCCTGGACTCGTGTTTATGCAGGGGATGATCTCTACAATTGGTTTCTAAGCCATTCCAAGAAGTAAAATTGGGGTCAGTCTTTTTATTGGTTTTGTCCTTTTTTAAATCGTTAATGGTGCTGCCAGTACCTTATTCTGGGTTGATCCGGTGAATGACCTGGCAGCCGTTTTGTTTGTTCAATTGTTTCCTTTCGATCAAGTGGGTTTGCATAAGAAATTTCGTGACGCTGTTTATGGTCCGGCTGCCTTGGAAAATTGATGGGACCGAATTATTTCCGGGCCAATTAAAATACTAATGCCCGTAAGCCTCGATTATCCTTTCAATCTTAGCATCTGTCTCTGGGTTGATCACCATTCTTGACTTATCAGCTTCCATCCAATCAATGGTTTGCTTTATTCCTTCCTTGAAAGGAATAGTGGCACAATAATCCGGTACAAACCGCTTGATTTTGGTATTGTCGAAGATCACGCTCACAGCTTTGTCTCCAATTAAAGTACCAGTCATTTCAGGTTCAGTCTGACAAATAAAGTCAGAGGGAATGTGTATAACTTTTGGCTTCTTATTTACAGCCATGCCAACCGCCTCGTAAACCTGATTCCAGGTCAAAATCTCATC
>JAJCYL010000233.1 GCA_029262955.1 Cytophagales bacterium
ATGAAATTGCGAAGAGTAACCCGGTTAGGATTCCCTGAAGAAGAAGAACTATCATCAATCTTCCGGGTAGGGGATGAAAATGAATCGGGTGAATTCTTTATCCACTACAAAAAGACAGCAGAATTCATCAGGGTTTTTATATTTTGTTTCAAACAGGGACCTGTCATCAATCAGTTTCCGTTGCTCAAACTCATCGACATAGGTCACATAATAATTCCACTGAAGTGCCATATCTTTTTTTGAAATGAGTAGCTCTCCGATTGGAATATCGACTTTCGAAATAGGGAATATGGGAAAGTCCGAAAATCCTCGAGACCTTATTTCATAGGACGCATCTTTTAGCGACTCGGCCACAACAACAAAATCACTAGTGATTGTTCCTAAATATTTACCATCCAGTTCAGGATCATTGTTCATATTGCAAAAATAGAAATCTACCTATGAGTTAGTAATACAATGTTTTCAATATGTTGGGTATGTGGAAACATATCTATCGGTTGCACCTTCTCCACTTTATAATCTTTATCCATGAGCGATAAATCCCGAGCTTGTGTAGCTGGATTACAACTGATGTACACCACTTTCTCTGGGGCCATTTCGAGAATCTTTAAAACCACATCTTGATGCATGCCGGCTCTGGGAGGATCTGTGATGACTACATTTGGAGCTTCGAATTTTGCGATAACATCACTATTCAGGGCATCCTTCATGTCACCCGCAATGAATTCTACATTAGAGATGTTATTCTCAAGGGCATTTCTTTTGGCGTCTTCTATTGCGGCTTCCACATATTCAATTCCTACAACTTTAGAAGCCAGACTTGCTGCATAAAGAGCAATGGACCCAGTACCGGTATATAGGTCGTATATCACCTCATTTCCTGAAAGGCCGGCAAACGCTATTGCAGATTTGTAAAGTACCTCAGCTTGCTGCGAGTTAGTTTGAAAGAAAGATTTGGGTCCAATTCTGAAGCGTAGTTTCAGTTCTGGGTTAGAGTAACTCTCCATTTCTTCCCAGATAAAATCCCTACCCTTAAAAACCTCCATGGAAAGGTCATGGAACGTTTCGTTCATTTTGTTATTGATCACATACATTAATGAAGTGATTTCCGGAAATTTTTGAGCGATATGCTCAAGTAATGGATGCATCTCTTTATCCTCGCGTCCCACCTGAAGGATGACCATGATCTCATTCAGGCTAGAAATTCGAATAATTAAGTTCCTCAGGAAGCCTGTCTTTTCCCTGATATCGTAGAAAGATAGCCCGTGAGTAACCGCATAATGACGGATCTCGTTTTTAATGCTGTTGGTTGGTTCTGGCTGCAAATGACAGGTCTCAATATCAACTATCTTATCAAAAAGTTTCGGCACGTGAAAGCCAAGAGCGTTTCTGTCAAGTTCTTCCTCCGATTCCAGCTCTTCTGTGGTTAGCCATCGCTTATTCGAAAAGGTAAACTCCAACTTGTTTCTGTACTGATAATGCTGACTAGATCCAATTATTTTGTTAATCTCGGGCAGGTCAACTTTCCCTATCCGTATAAGGTTGTCTCTAACAATCTGCTCTTTTTGTTTAATCTGTTCTTCATAGGACACGTGTTGCCATTTACAACCCCCACATACATTGAAGTGATTGCAAATCGGATCTACCCTGGCTTTAGATAACTGGTGATACCTGGTAGGTCGGGCTAACAAAAAACTCTTTTTCGCTTTGTATGCCAAAACATCTACTACATCTCCAGGAGCAACGTCACTGACGAAGATGGCCCGGCCATTGTGATGAGCAATACACTTCCCGTCATCGGCAAAACCTTCAATTTTGACCTCTTCAATCGCGATTGGTTTTTTTCTTCCCATGAGTTGGCGAAGTTACAGCCTATTATCATTTAAAAATTTCAACTTAGGATAAATTGTACTTAAGGTGTATAATTAGTGTTGATTCAATCACCGATAAATACTTCGAATGTCATCGTCGTTTTGGGGTAAAAAAAAGTATTCCAGATTTCTTGCCGTAGTTGCAATAATCATAGTATTGTTCACGACCAAGGCATTAGCCTTTCACATTGTAGGAGGGGAGATCGAATTGATCCATCTCAATGGGTTCAATTATCGTATCAATGTCATTCAATATTTTGACAGAGCACAAACGTTTAATCCAGGGCCGGAGGCACAAATATTTGTATTTACCTACCGTAAGAGCGACCGTGAATTAATGCGGATTGATACACTATTCCTCACAGCTCAAGATCCGGTTCTTTACACTAATCCAGACTGTGCCATTGCACAGCTAAGCACAGAGAAAGTTTTATTCACAAAGAATGTTACCTTGGATCCCGCTCTATTTGACGACCCCGAGGGTTATTTTTTAGTTTGGGAGAGGTGTTGTAGAAATGGGGCAGTTGTTAATATTTCAAATCCGCTTTCTACTGGAATGACCTACGCAGTGGAATTTCCTCCCATTGTTAAAGATGGCGTTCCATTCGTCAATTCCTCTCCTTCATTATTTCCGCCCTTGAGCGATTTTGCCTGCGTAGGAGAACTATATTATGTTGATTTTGCCGGGGTAGATCTCGATGGAGATTCTTT
>JAJCYL010000234.1 GCA_029262955.1 Cytophagales bacterium
TCAAACAATTGGTCGTGCAGCCCGGAATGTGAATGGACAAGTTATTATGTATGCGGATAAGGTCACGGAGTCAATGCGAGTTGCAATGGACGAGACTAATAGAAGAAGAGCAATTCAAGCGGAATACAATGCTAAAAACAACATTACGCCAACGACCATAATTAGATCCAAAGATTCCATACTGGATCAAACAAAAGTTGCAGACTCTAAAAAGTCGTCAGTCAATTACTATACTGAAGACGAGAACCCAAGTATTGCAGCCGATCCAATCGTAAGTTACATGTCTTCAGACGAATTGGAGAAATTGGTAAAGAAGACTAAAAAAAGCATGGAGAATGCGGCAAAAGATTTGGATTTTATTGAAGCAGCCAGGTTGAGGGACGAGCTATTCGATCTACAGAAGTTACAGGACAAAAAGAAAGCCCAAAATGCCTGAATTGCCCGAAGTTGAAGTATATAAACAATACTTTGATGGCACATCTCTGGGCCATAAAATAGTTGACATAGACATTGATGACCCAAAGCTGGTCAAACAAGTCGATGGCGTTTTTAGAAATGCTCTTGTAAGCAATAGTTTCACCAAGTCTGAACGTATAGGTAAGTTCTTTTTCGCCCATCTTTCATCTGGAAAGATTGTCGTCTTCCATTTCGGGTTAACAGGAAATTTTTACTACTTCAATGAAAGCGAGGATATTCCCAGGTTTACAAGGGTGTTATTTCATTTTGACAATGGCTTCAAGTTAGCATTTGTCAACATGCGCAAATTTGGTTGGGTGGATCTTATTGAAGATGTTGAAATATATAGACAGAAACGTGGTCTGGGACCCGATGCCCAGAAAATTTCTTATGAAGATTTCTATGAGAAGTTCCGAAAACGCAAATCACTGATTAAACCTAAGTTGTTAGATCAAAAATTGATGGCGGGGATTGGTAATTGGATTGCGGATGAAATTCTATATCAAAGCCAACTCCATCCGGAATCCAATATTGAAAACCTGAGTGATGAGGAGATCAGATTGATTTATGATAAGATGCAGCATATTCTGGAAGTCGCTGTTCGTGAGGATGCTAACTATGAGTTGTTTCCGGATTACTTCTTTATCCACATCAGAAAGAATGCTGAGGCCAGGTGCTTTCACACCGGAGGACCAATAGAGAAAATTGAAGTAGGAGGCCGGGGAACTTATTTTTCTCCCCAATATCAAATTAAAAAATAGGCATAAAAAAAGCCTCCATTGCTGGAGGCCTATATTTTTAGTTAAGTCGGCGGTTCTAGTAATTAGTTCCCGCTCTGATCATTGCACACCTGAATCCGATGTCCGCTGTAGCAGAATCTTCTTCAAGGAATCTACGGGTTCCTGGAGACATCCAATAAGCAACATCTCTCCACGATCCACCTTTGAATACTCTTACACGGTCGCTAATCAATGAATTCATGTTGGCTCCATCATAGCCGTCCTCGGGATCAAGAAAACCATCTCTTCTAACAGGGTTGAGGTCTTCAAAGTCCTGGAATGAAAGAGGTCTGTATACATCCTGCACCCACTCACTCACGTTTCCAGCCATATTATAAAGACCGAATTCGTTAGGAGGATAATCGTAGATATAGGTGGTGATCATTGCACCATCATTAAGTTTTCCGGCAATACCAGCGTAGTCACCTCTACCTCTTTTAAAGTTGGCGAGGAAGTAACCCATCTTCTTTCCGTAGGGATTTCTTAAAGCATGGCCATCCCAGGGATATAACCTTGCATGAGTTTGATTCTCATCTAGCCACTGGGTGCCAATTAGTGCTTGAGCAGCATATTCCCACTCAGCTTCCGTTGGTAAACGATAGTCAGGGAGAACCACACCTGTTTCTAAAGGAATTCGTTGATTCCCTGATTCAGCAACGGTATACTCTTCCAAACCGGCATTTTCTGCCAATTTCATATTTACTACAATTGTTCTCCACTTGCAGTAGTCCTGAGCTTGCCTCCAGCTCACTCCAACTACCGGAAAGAACCTAAAGCCTGGATACCTTAGATAATGATTCACATAAGGATCGTTAAAAGCTAAGTCTTTAGCCCAAACGGTGGTATCAGGCTGTGCCGATTCATAGAATTGTCTGGAGCTATCTTGCTTTACATAGTGCAAGTACTCTAACCAGTGAATGTTAGCCACCTCTGTTTCATCCATATAGAATGATGCCACTGTGACGGTTCGTTCAATGTTGTCCCGCCGATACATGATATCTTCTTCAAATGAACCGAGGATTGTCCGGCCACCTTCAATAAAAATCAAATTTGGCCCTTCGGGCTGTCCCTGAAATTCATTGACTTCAAATCCGCCTTCTTCATTGTACTCTAACCCGGTGGCGCTACTTGCCACACCGGGACTAACACTTGTAGGCTGACCACCGCCCCCAAAGGGAAGGATGCTACAAGAGCTCAAAAATACAACAGAAAGAGACAGGGAATAAAACACAAATTTCTTCATAACCTGTTCTGTTTTCAAGAGTCTAATATACAAAGATAACTTTATTTCAAAAATTGCCATACTGAGCAATCTGAAACACTTTTATCTCCTAAGTATAATTCATTTTCCTGCAATTTATTGTGTTTAGTTACAGGTTTTTTAATCTTCAATATGTCCTACCATTGCGCTCAACCTCTCCAAAGCTTCATCTATGCTTAATATAGTGCCTGCAGAAATGATTAGTTTGCCCTTTTTTTCTCTCAGTTGGAAGGTATTCGGGTGGAGTTGAATGTATGACATGAATTTGCCAAATACGTCTGATTTGTAATAGGTTTCAGCCTCAGACGAAGGTAAATAGCAGGTCATTTTGTCCTTTTTAAGTATTAATTTCTCAACTCCTATTTTCAAAGCCATCCATCTTAATCGAACAGTTTTTATCAACTCCATGGTCATTGCGGGAATTGGACCGAATCTGTCCCACATTGATTGAGTAAATGATTCAAGCTCTGCTTCATTTTTGATATTATCTAAATTTGAATAGAGGCTTAGTCTTTCGCTGATATTGGAAATGTAATCTTCAGGGATAATTAATTCAAGGTCAGTTTCAATTATGCAGTCTTGTATGAGTGTTTTCACAGTATTTTTGAGATCATCTTCGAAAAGATCTTTGAATTCAGTCTCTTTCAATTCCTGAATAGTCTCATCAAGAATTTTGTGATACATATCAAAGCCTAAATCACTTATGAATCCGCTTTGTTCTTTACCCAGTAAATTGCCAGCCCCTCTAATATCCAAATCTCGCATGGCGACCTTAAATCCATCCCCCAATTCAGAAAATTCTTCTAATGCTGACAACCTTTTTCGGGCTTCGGAGGTTAACCCCGAGGTTGGCGGAGATAACAAATAGCAAAATGCTTTTTTATTGGACCGTCCTACACGACCTCTCATTTGGTGGAGGTCTGACAGACCAAACATGTGCGCATGGTTGATAATGATGGTATTGGCATTAGGAATGTC
>JAJCYL010000235.1 GCA_029262955.1 Cytophagales bacterium
TTGAACTTTTGATAGCTCACCCTTTGTCGTCATTCCTGACGTAGCGTAGCGGAGTTCAGGAATCTATGCTGTGAATGTCTCTTTCGAATAGATTCCTGTATTCATCTCCTGTCGTCGATTTCACAGGAATGACGGTACGAGATTTAGAATACGTACACAAATGCTTTGTAGACATTTTGTTACCCTTATTGGGACAACCTGATATTGGATAACTTCGTTGGAAGGATCATTGTGAATCAAATAAATTTGAAACAAGTATTTTTTTCATAGCAAAATTTTAAAAAAATGACACTAAGACTAGGCGATGAGGCTCCAAATTTTGAAGCCACAACTACTGAAGGAGTTATCAACTTTCATAAATGGTTAGGAGATGGATGGGGAGTCCTTTTTTCACATCCGGCAGATTTCACACCTGTTTGCACAACAGAGTTAGGTATGACCGCCAAGCTCAAGGACGAATTTTTATACCGTAATGTCAAGATAATCGCTTTGAGTGTTGATGGGATTGAATCTCACAAAGCCTGGATTAATGACATCAATGAAACTCAGGGAACGACAGTCAATTTTCCGATTATAGCTGATGAAGATCGAAAGATTTCGGAGTTGTATGATATGATTCACCCTAATGCGGATGACAAATTGACGGTTCGTTCTGTATTTATTATTGGTCCCGACAAAAAAATCAAGTTGATGATTACATATCCGGCATCGACCGGCAGGAACTTCAAAGAAATATTAAGGGTAATTGACTCACTTCAGCTTACGGCATACCATAAAGTAGCGACACCAGTGAATTGGGAAAATGGTGAAGACTGTGTAATAGTTCCTGCAGTAAGTGATGAGGAAGCTGAAAAGGCTTTTCCTAAAGGTTTTAAAAAAGTAAAACCTTATTTGAGATTGACTCCACAACCAAATTTGTAATTTAAAATCAAAGAGGCTGTCTTAAAAGCCTCTTGGTTGTCAGGTTGAGCCTGTCGCAACCTCGTTTATTACTCGTTTGAGAGACATTTCGACAAGCCTGCCTTGCAGGCTCAATGTGACAATTTTGTTAGTATTAAGGCTTTTGAGATAGCCTCTATTTAATATCCCTGATGGTATTTGTTATAATCCGTAGTTACCATTTACAGATACTTATAACCGGGGACAATACTAGCTGTCAACCCATTCTTGACAAAATGATCGTTTTGATTGAGAGTGACTATAGTCCCACTCTTTAAATTGAAAAATTCAAGCGCCTCAAATAAACCGCTTAATTCCCTATCCATGTTATCCTGGTTTAGGTCAAAACAAACCTGAACAACCTCACTAACAGCTCCCATTTCTGAAACAACAAAATCACACTCATGCTTCTCTGAGAAGTAATAGATCTCTTTGTTTTTCCTTCTTAGATGTAAAAAGATAAGGTTCTCAAATTTTCGTCCCAAGTCCTCGGTAAAAGATGCCGAATTTGCACTTATCAATCCTGTATCGATAGCATAAACCTTCCTGGGGTTTACCAATTGTTTTCTCAGTGAAAAGCTGAATTTGGGAACGAAGTGAAGTAGGTATGAATATTCCAGGTGTGACAGGTATTCCATAACAGTGCTTGTCGCCCCAACTTCAAAAAGCGTCTTTAGTCTATTTCCTGTGATGAGTTTCCCGACATTTGATACCAGGTAGAGGGCTAAGCGCTTTAGTGTTTTTACATCTCTGACCCCATATCTAACGGCGATATCCCTGACCAAGATATCATCTAATAGGTTGTTGAGGATGTCATTCTCCTCACTTTTGACATACTCGGGAAAGCCACCTTTTTTTAAATACTCTAGTAGAGTATGCTCATGAGGGTGTGATTTCTTGTAGGAGCAAAATTCATGGTAAGAGAATGGGAATAGTTCTTTCGTGATATGTCGTCCTGTTAACTTGGTGCCCAGTTCTCTGCTGAGTAGTGAAGCATTAGAACCAGTTATGACGACTTTAAAGCCCTCATCCAATTTTTGACGGACATATCTTTCCCACTCTTCAATGATCTGTATTTCGTCAAAAAATAAGACTTTGCTATTTGAATTGGCGATGACTTCGTCCAGACGTGAGAAATCGTTTCTTTCAAAATCATATAATCTGGTGTCTTCAAAGTTTAGGTAGAAAGCATTTTTGTATTTTTTAGTTAACAACTGGAACAATAATGTGCTTTTTCCGCAACGACGTACTCCAGACACAATTAGCGCATGATTGAGCAGATCAGGAAGATCCTTCAATGCTTCTCTTTTTAATCCCGGGTCTTTTTGAAGAAGATTGTCTCGTTGAGTTTTGACAATCTGCGATATCGCTGACTGGAGTAGCATGGCACAAATATAATGATGTTGTTTAATAAAATACAATAATGTAGTTTAGTAAACATCAATATTATTGTTTGCTAAACAACAATAATATTGTTGACAAAAAAAACCCTGACATTGCCAGGGTTCTTTAACGTATTCTGAGTTGACCTTAAACTAAGCTCTTATCCTTGGTATTGATGTTTTCAGAAACAATCTGACCATCAAACAGGTGTATAATTCTGTGTGCATACTCGGCGTCAATGGCTGAGTGAGTAACCATTATGACTGTAGTTCCCTGCTCATTGAGATCAGTGAGTAGAGTCATCACTTCCTGGCCGTTGGCCGAGTCCAGGTTACCAGTAGGCTCATCCGCAAGAATCAGTTTCGGATTTGCAACCACTGCTCTTGATATCGCAACCCTTTGCTGCTGACCACCAGATAGCTGCTGAGGGAAGTGATTTTTTCTATGCATTATTTTCATTTGTTCCATTACTGCTTCTACCCGCTTTTTTCTCTCCTGAGAGCTATGCTTGAGATAAATCAATGGAAGCTCGATGTTTTCATAAACTGTGAGTTCGTCGATTAGGTTAAAACTCTGGAAAACGAAGCCAATGTTATTTTTTCTTAAATCAGCTCTTTGCCTCTCTGAGTGGCCGGCTATCTCCTCCTCGAGAAAGTGAAGTTCACCCTCTGATGGATTATCTAATAATCCCAGGATGTTAAGAAGGGTAGATTTACCACACCCGGAAGGACCCATGATGGCAACAAACTCGCCATGTCCAACTTCCATGTTCACACCTGCCAATGCGGTGGTTTCAATTTCATCGGTGTAATAAAACTTCTTCAGGTCTTTCGTTCTGATTAGTTTTTTGTTTTCTGCGTTTTCCATTTTGACTATTTGATTTTTTAGGTGGTTCTATTTAGACACTTATTTGACTCTCATTTGATATTAAAGGTTACTGAGCTGGTTTAAAAAAGTTACTCTTTAAATACTAATCTGTCCTTGTCCTCATAACCATCATAGCTAGAGACAACAACTCTTTCTCCAGGTTGCAAACCCTCCAAAACTTCATAATACCTGGGATTTTGACGACCAAGTCTGATACTGCGACGTGTTGCGAAATCGTCAGAATCATTAACTACAAATATCCAGTTGCCCCCGGTAGTTTGATAAAAACTGCCTCGGGGGATCTGGATGGCTTGCACATTTTCACTTAATTGTAGCTTTATCTGCAACGTTTGTCCCCTTCTGATACCAGAAGGAATGTCACCGACGAAAGCCATATCAACATTAAACATTCCGTTATTGACCTCGGAGTATATCTTAGTAATTTTTAAATCGTATGTGGTGCCTGCCAGGTCAAAAGACCCGCCCAGATCTTCATAGATCCTAGTGATGTAGTGTTCATCAATTGGTGTTCTAACCTTGAAAGCTGCATAATCATCAATTTGTCCAATATTTTGACCTGGGGCTACTGACTCTCCTACTTCGGCATTAATGTTTGAGAGTCTGCCACTGATTGGTGCTCGAACATAGAGGTTGTCTAAACTGGACTTAATCATTTCTAAGTTGTTCGCTGTTCTGTCAAGTGTTGCTTCCGCTTGTTTTATCTGAATCACCGCATTTAACGAATCAAACTTGTTACTCTCGATTTGAATTTCTCTCGATGCTTTTAGTCTATCATATTCACGTTTGGCGTTAAAAAATTCCTGCTCTGAGATTACTTTCTCCTCATAGAGCTCATGGCTTCTTTCATAAATATCCCTGGCCTGATCAATCTGAAAATCAAGTTCTGTTATTTGTCGCTTTAAATTGAATTGATTTTGTTGAAGGCTGAGTTTTGTGTTTTCAAGACTGTTGATCAGAATAAAAGCTTGAGTTTCTTCCCTAATAAAACTCTGGAGAAGGTTGCTATTAGCCAATTTCATGATTGTATCACCTTTTTCAACTTTGATACCTCCCTCAGTAAATTTTTTCTCTACTACACCGCCCTCAATTGCATCCAATCTGATGGTTTTAATAGGCTGTACCGTACCATCTTGAGGTATAAATTCTCTAAACTCGCCACTATGAACTTCGGCAATATTTATCTTATCAACCGATACATTCAGTTTGGACCCTTTATCAGCAAAAATGAAACTGTAAAGAACAAATAGGACAAAGACTGTTCCCCCTCCATACATCAGGATCTTGCTAAGTGTCCATTTCTTCTTTTTAATTTGCTTATCCATCAATTCACATTTATATCAGTGTTCTGCATATTCCAATTAGGATGCCACTATTCGTATAACACTGATTATCAGGCAGTTAATTGAATATTAAATTTTCTTGGGACGATTGCTGTGTACAGTATGGAACAGTAAGTGTTCGTTATTGACCATTGGTTTGAGAGCGTAGTAAAAAAAAAGGGTTCAGGAAACTACTCGCTGAACCCCAAGGTCAAAAACTCAAAATAAAAAGGACTAATCAAATCTTAATCCACAACAACACTTAAATATAGTGATTAATCTCGAAAACAAAATAGGGGTAAATCAAAAAAGTTGAGACTCCGATGCTATTGGTCGGGTGGTTGTCATTTTAGTTCAAATGGTGATGATTGAATTTTAATTAAACTAGATTAACTTGTGTCCGTTATTGAGACAGTTGCTTAGAGGTCATGTGATCGTATTAGGAGTAAAAAGGCCCATTATGATAAAATATGACACTTTATAATATTTGGCACCGTTTGTGAATCATTTACATAAGAACTAATTGACGTGGAAAAAGAACTTGGAAAAATTCTAATTATTGATGACGATGAGGATGTGTTATTAGCTGCGAAGATGCTGTTGAGAAAGCATGCCGAGAATGTACTAATTGAGAAAAACCCGAAAAAGATTCCGTTTCTACTCAATAATGATACGTATGATGTGATTTTGCTGGATATGAACTTTAGCAAAGACATAACCAGTGGTAAGGAGGGTTTCTTTTGGTTAAATGAAATACGACAACGCGATCCCAATGCAGTGGTGATACTCATTACTGCATACGGTGATGTCGAGATGGCGGTGACAGCGTTGAAGGAGGGAGCCACGGACTTTGTATTGAAACCATGGCAAAACGAAAAATTAATTGCCACCTTATCAAGTGCGGTAAAGCTCAAGAAGTCTTACAATGAAGTGGACCAACTGAAGCAAACCAAGAAGCGGTTAGAAGAAGATATAAATCAACCATTTAAAGATATCATAGGTGAGAGTCCTGCAATAAAACAAGTTTTTTCGATCGTTGAAAAGGTGGCTGTAACGGATGCAAATATTCTAATACTTGGTGAGAATGGAACTGGTAAAGAGCTAATCGCCAGGGCGATACATCAAAAATCACAAAGGCAGGATAATGTATTCATATCCGTAGACATGGGTGCAATTACTGAAACCCTATTTGAGAGCGAACTTTTTGGACATAAGAAGGGCTCATTTACCGATGCAAAGGAAGATAGGGCTGGGCGCTTCGAAGTAGCCAATAAAGGGACTATTTTCCTGGATGAAATAGGTAACTTAAGTATGCCGTTGCAGTCTAAACTGCTGACTATTTTACAGAGTAGGGAGGTCACTAGAATTGGGTCAAATAAGTCAACGGCCATTGATATCCGGTTGGTTTGTGCGACCAATATGCATATTCATGACATGGTCAAAGAAAATTCATTCAGACAAGATTTGCTCTACAGAATAAATACAGTGGAATTGCATCTGCCTCCATTGAGAGAAAGGGTTGAGGATATAGCGGTTTTGGCAGACCATTTTGTGCGTATTTATTCGAATAAGTATAGAAAACAAGTCAAGAAAGTATCTCCTACTGCTATTAAAAAGTTAGAAAAATATCATTGGCCTGGTAATATACGTGAGCTGCAACATGCAATCGAACGGGCAATTATAATGGGAGAAGACACCGCCTTAACTCCGGAGGACTTTTTCTTCCTTAGCCACCGTTCAGAAGGAGGAGAAGAAGCCGGAGTTGTTTCCTATAACCTTGATGAAGTGGAAAAGAATGTAATTCAAAAAGCTATTAATAAACATGGTGGCAATATTTCCAAAGCCGCAAAGGACC